>NZ_JBNMHC010000091.1:0-7196 GCF_050872565.1 Butyricicoccus sp.
CCCACCGGAGACCGATGGTACTTATTCGATTTTGACAGGCACAGCGCCGGTCTCTTCCATGCGGGATTATCCAATGGAGGTCATTGCCTACACGCGCGGCACGGGGCGAATTTCGCTGACGGTGGACGGCTATCGTCCATGCCATGAGGCGGAACAAGTCATAGAACGCATAGGGTATCAACCAGAGGCAGATTTGGAACACACGCCGGACTCTGTCTTTTGCTCGCACGGCGCAGGCTATCCGGTCAAATGGAACGAAGTGGAGCAGCATATGCATTTGCCGCTGACCTACCAGACGCCCAAACAGGAAAAAACGGAAGAACAGGTGATTTCTCGTCCAGTCAGAGCTTCGTACAGCAGCTCGGCAGAATTAGATAAGGAACTCAAGAAGATTTTTGAACGTACGTATGGTGCGATTCAGCCGAGAGCGTTCCGCTCACACAAAGCAATGCGATATGACCAGCCGCGGGAAGTGCTGCGTCAGCTGGAACCGGCGCGGGATTATCTGCTGGTAGACGGCTACAATATTATTTTCTCCTGGGACGATTTAAATGAAATTGCCAAGGATAATATGGATGCCGCGCGGCAGGTGCTCATGGATATGCTGTGCAATTATCAAGCGTATCGCCGCTGTGAAGTGATTTTGGTGTTCGATGCTTATCGCGTGCCGGGACGTGCTGGTATGATTGACAGCTATCATAATATCCATGTAGTTTACACCAAAGAAGCGGAAACGGCGGATATGTTTATTGAAAAAGTATCGTATGAAATCAGCGGACGGCGCAATGTGCGCGTTGCAACGTCGGATGGCGTCGAGCAGATCATTATTTTCTCGCATGGTGCACAGCGCGTTTCTGCACGTGCATTCCGAGAGGAAATGGATCAGATCAGCCGGCAGATTGCCGATGCCATTCAGCGGCAAAATCAGCGATAAACAGACGAAAAACAAGGGAGAAGGAGACTTCTCTCTTGTTTTTGAAAAAAACATAAAAATAGTGTTGACAAAGTGCGTGAGAGTGTGTATAATAAATATCGTTCTCAAGAGAGAACAGAAAACCAGCTTGGAAGTTTAGCTCAGCTGGGAGAGCATCTGCCTTACAAGCAGAGGGTCACAGGTTCGAGCCCTGTAACTTCCACCACGAAAAGCACTCCATTCGGAGTGCTTTTTTGTTTGTTTAAAAGAGCTAGTTCTGACATATAGGGGTAGTCTTTCGATTGGCGGTATGGTATACTCGGCTCAATAGATCGGAAATGGGAGTGGAAAGAATGAACTATCGGATGGCAGCAATTTCTGATTGTGAAGCATTGACTGACCTTAGAATGCAGATGAGGAAAGAACTTGATGCTGGTTTTGACCGAGAGTTAATTTACACAGAAACGTTGGACTTTTTCAAACGCAACCTAAAAAGCGGAGCACACATTGCTTTTGTCTGTGAACATGACGGCCAGTTGATTGCAACCGTGGGAATCACACTATTTGAAATGATGCCAACGACAAAACACCCGAATGGCAAAGTGGCAAGACTTATGAATATGTATGTTGAACCTTTTTATCGACATAAGGGAATTGCAAAAGAGCTGTTGAACTGTGTGATGACGTATGCCAAAAAACATCAGATTGGAAAGGTCATGCTGAACCCGTCTCAGATGGGAAAACCTTTATACGTGAATTATGGCTTTCAGTTGTTGCTGGATGAATATGTTTTTTATCTGGACTGATTTTTCAAACATGAGACGAAAAAAGACGCAACAGCGAGTTGCTTGTCTCAAAAGCGGCTTCCGATTATACTATATAATACAAGGAGGTGCTTTCTATGAACACTAAAGAAGTACTATATAAACTTCGCGTAAGAAACGGCATGTCGCAGGATGCGCTTGCGGAAAAAGTATTTGTTACCAGACAGGCGGTTTCGCGCTGGGAAAACGGAGAGACCATTCCAAATACAGAGACATTAAAATTGCTGTCCGAATTATTTGATGTTTCTATCAACACACTTTTGGGTTCGCCAAGACAATTGATTTGTCAATGCTGCGGGATGCCCATAGAAGATGATTCCATTATCGGCAGAAATCAAGACGGTACCTTAAATGAGGATTACTGCAGATGGTGTTATGCCGACGGAACATATACGTATCATGATATGGATGATTTGATTGACGTTTGTGTCAAAAACATGAAAAACGAAACATGTACCGAGAGACAGGCACGTGAATATTTACAGGCGTTGCTTCCGACACTGGATTATTGGAAACACTATGATGCTCTCAGTGACAACGGACAATTTGAGGCA
Source organism: Butyricicoccus sp. (assembly GCF_050872565.1). GTDB lineage: Bacteria > Bacillota > Clostridia > Oscillospirales > Butyricicoccaceae > Butyricicoccus_A. The sequence goes on from NZ_JBNMHC010000091.1 coordinate 2,292, forward strand.
TTCAAGAAACAGCTGATACAGGAAATCAATCAGCTTCACATAGAGGGCTTGCCGACAGTCGAAAATTTACATGCACTGGTAGGAAAACAGGTCAATCTTGAGTATCTATTGCCGAATGGACAATCGGTGAAATTTTTGGATGACCGCAAGACCTATCTCGGCAATCAGCTTCCCTGTGAATTCGGCGGAGAACGATGTTTCGGTGTGATTGCCAGCTTAGATTTCCTGCTTGTATGCACGTATGAAAAAGACGGAGGCAATCCGGAATTGGTACTGTATAAGAAGAGATAAGATGTTAGAAATACGAATAACAGACGCAAAAAAGCACGCATTCCAGCGTGCTTTTTTGTGCAATCGTTTAATTTTGCGCGAATGATAGGAAAAGTTTCATACGGATACTTTTTTTTTCGCTTGGAATCGTCTATAATAAAGATACTTTGATGTATAAAAGTATCTTTGACATACAATTCAGGAGGAATTCCTACTATGAAGATTTTAAAGCAGGCAGAGAAAAAGACCTATCAGAGAGATGCTGCGCTGACGCATACTGTCATGGACATTATTGAAAATGTGCAGATCAACGGTGACAAGGCACTCATTGAGTATGCGGCGAAGTTTGACCATATGGATATTGACACCGTGCGCATTTCTCCGGAGCAGGTCAAGGCTGCCTATGAGCAGGTGGATGAGGAGACGATTGAGACCATTCGTTTCGCAGCAGGCCAGATTCGCTTCTTTGCAGAGAAGCAGCGCGAGTGTCTGAAGGATCTGAATATTCCGAGTCGTGTAGAGGGCGTGGAGATTGGTCATCGAATGATTCCGGTGGATCGCTGTGGCTGCTATGTACCGGCTGGTCGTCATCCGCTGCCAAGCTCTGCTTTGATGGGCATTGTGACAGCAAAGGCTGCCGGTGTCAAGGAAGTCTGCGCTTGTTCTCCGGCATATGCTGGCTACGGCACGATTCATCCGGCTGTTCTGGTTGCTATGGATATTGCCGGTGCAGATGAAATCTACTGCATGGGCGGCGCACAGGCAGTTGCCGCGTTTGCTTACGGCACCGAGAGCATGAAGAAGGTTGATTTGATTGTTGGCCCGGGCAATAAGTTCGTGACCGAGGCAAAGCGTCAGGTGCTGGGTGATGTCGGCATTGATAGCCTTGCTGGTCCGAGCGAAGTGTTGATTGTCGCAGATCACACCGCAGATCCGGAATTCTTGGCGATTGATTTGCTGGCACAGGCAGAACATGACCCGAATTCTAAGGCAATTCTTGTCTGCACCGATCAGGCAACGATTGACGCAACGATGCAGGAGATGGATCGCCTGATTACCACGCTGAATACAGAAGATGTTTGCCGTCAGTCTTGGAAGGACAATGGTGCAATTTACTTGGCAGATTCTATGCAGGAAGCCATTGATTTGGCTAATGAGATTGCACCGGAGCATCTGGAGATCGAGACGGACAATGAGCGGGAAGTTGCGCAGCAGATGCGCCATTACGGCTCTCTGTTTGTTGGACACTACGCACCGGTTGCCTTCGGTGACTTTGTCTCCGGTCCGAATCATACCCTGCCAACGATGGGAACGGCGAGATATTCCAACGGCGTTTGGGTTGGCACCTTTATCAAGACTCCGTTCCATCAGTTTGTCAGCAAGCAGGGCTGCCTGAATCTGGCGCAGCCGACGATGAACTTTGCAAATATCGAAGGTCTTCCGGCACATCGCGATTCGGTTCGCCTGCGTGTGGAGAGATTGAAGTAAATCAAAGAATATCAAAAGGTGGGGGCACAGCTGTGCTCCCGCTTTTTTTGTACATAGAGATAACGGCTTTTGTGCAATTTTTTTGAAATGATTTTGTTAAAATTGTTAAAAATATGACTATAACTATGGAAAAAAGTTCAAATTCTCAAAGTTGGTCAAAAAGTTGCACAAAAATGATTGATAATGATTGAAATTGAATGTAAAAATTGTTATAATTGATGCCATAGAGAGGGAATTGACATGATCGCTGAAACTAGACACCAGATGATTTTGGATATTTTGCATAAACAGAGATCCGCCAGTGTGCAGGAGTTGTCCGAACAGCTTCACATCAGTGAATCAACGATTCGGCGGGATCTGATTGTTTTGGATCGTCAGGGAAAGCTGACAAAGGTATACGGAGGCGCCATGGCAATGCACATGGAACCATCATACGACCCGTATGAACCGGATATGGACACAAAAGAGGTTCTGTTTGTAGAAGAAAAGAAGCGCATGGGACAATATGCCGCATCGCTGATTCGAGCAGATGATTTTGTGTATATTGATGCCGGAACCAGCACCATCCATTTGGTCAATGCCATCAGCGGCGAGGCAAAAAAAGCGGTATATGTTACCAATGGCCTGCTGCACACACGCATTCTGGCACGAAAGGGATGCATGGTTTATGTTCCGGCAGGACGCGTCAAACCTCGTACCGAAGCCATTGTAGGCACCGCAGTTCTCAACAGCCTGCGTCGGTATAATTTTACCAAAGCATTTATGGGAGCCAACGGCATTTCCATCGAGCGCGGCTTTATGACGCCGACCATCGAGGAAGCCGAGTTGAAAGCGGCGGCGATTCAGTCATCGTTTGAAAGCTGGTTCCTTGCAGATGAGAGTAAGTTCAACAAAATTTGTGCCGCAGGGATTTGCGATTTGGCACAGGCGGGTATCATTACAAACCGACTGCCGGATGTCAGCTATGCGGAGAAGACCTTGGTGAAGGAGATTGACAGAGAATGATTTACACTGTGACCTTTAATCCGGCTATTGACTATGTGGTTCATTTACATGGTCCGCTCAAGCAGGAAGGCATCAATAGAAATGCTTCGGAAGAATATCAGTTCGGCGGCAAGGGCATCAATGTTTCCAATGTGCTGCGCACCTTGGGGATTGAGTCGAAGGCCTTGGGCTTTGTCGCTGGATTTACCGGAGAAGGACTGGAAAAAGGATTGCAGGCGAGTGGTCTGTGCACAGATTTCATTCATGTCTCTGAAGGCATGACTCGCATCAATGTCAAAGTAAAGGCAGAGCAGGAAGCGGAAATCAACGGCATTGGCCCGAATATTACCGCAGAGGATATGAAACAGCTGTATGACAAGCTGGATCAGATTCAGGCTGGCGATACGCTGGTGCTGTCCGGTTCCATCCCATCGTGTCTGGCCAGCGATACCTATGAGAAGATCATGGCGCATCTGGCAGACAAGGACATTCGCATTGTCGTGGATGCCACGCGTGACTTGCTCGTCAATGTGCTCAAGTATCATCCGTTCCTCATCAAGCCGAACAATCATGAACTGGGTGAAATTTTCAACACGGTTCTCAAGACAGACGAAGAAATTGCCGATTGTGCAAGAAAATTGCAGGAAATGGGCGGCAGAAATATTCTGGTCTCTATGGCAGGAGACGGTGCGCTGCTGCTGGATGAGACCGGCGAAGTGCATCGCATTGGCTGCCCGAAGGGCAAGGTACAGAACAGTGTAGGCGCTGGCGATTCGATGGTAGCAGGCTTCTTGGCTGGCTATCTCACCAAGCAGGATTACAGCTATGCACTCAAGCTCGGCACAGCTGCTGGCAGTGCTACTGCGTTCTCTATTGGTCTGGCAGAGAAAAAGGACATCGAACAGCTGCTTCAAACGCTGTAAGATAGAAAAAAATAAGCAAGAGAAAGAGGGCGAGTATATGAAACTGATTGAATTGTTTAGCCGAGATGCCACAGCATTGGATGTCAAAGCGAAAGACAAGGATGCTGTCATCAATAAGTTGGTAGATCTTCAGTTTACTCACGGCAATATCACAGATAAAGAGGCCTATAAAAAGGCTATTTATGCACGAGAGGCCGAATTCTCTACGTATGTTGGCGAAGGGATTGCCGTTCCGCACGCAAAGACGGAAGTCGTTACTGCGCCGAGCTTGGCAGTAGTACGACTGACAGAACCTATTCAGTACAACGAAGATGACGATGATAAGAGCAAGCTCTTTTTCATGATTGCAGCGCCGATGAACGGCAATCTGCATGTAGATATGCTGGCGCGTATGATGAGCCTGCTGGCAAATGAAGACTTTGTAGCAAAGCTGAATGCGGCAAAAACGCCACAGGAATTTCTCGATTTGATTGCAAAAGAAGAGGAACAGAACTTCGGAGATGAGAGCTTCACCGAAGAAGAAGTTCCCCAGACGGGATACCGTATTTTGTGTGTCACCGCGTGCCCGACCGGCATTGCACACACCTATATGGCAGCGGAAAATCTGCAAAAAGCAGGCGCTGCAATGGGCATCCCGACAAAGGTAGAAACCAACGGCTCCGGCGGCGTAAAAAATGCGCTGACCGCGGACGAAATCGCAAAATGTGACGGCATTATTATTGCCGCAGATAAAAATGTAGAAATGGCTCGTTTTGACGGCAAACCGGTGGTCATTACCCGTGTTGCCGATGGCATTCATAAGCCGGAAGAGCTGATTAACAAGATTGTGAACGGCGAAGCGCCGATTTATCACGCGACGGGCGGCGCACCAGCTGCTGCTCCAAATGAATCCGCAGGAAGTGCGATTTATAAGCACTTGATGAATGGCGTATCGCATATGCTGCCGTTCGTTGTCGGCGGCGGTATTATGATCGCGCTGGCATTCCTGCTCGATGATTACTCAATTGACCCTTCCAATTTTGGCATGAACACCCCGCTGGCTGCGTTCTTCAAGACAGTTGGTAATGCAGCCTTCGGATTCATGCTTCCGATTCTCGCTGGATTCATTGCCATGTCCATTGCGGATCGTCCGGGCTTAGCGGTTGGCTTTGCAGGCGGCGTGCTCGCTATGAATGGCACATCGTTTACCGGCTTAATGAATGGAGAGACGACCGGCGTATCCGGCGGTTTCTTGGCGGCA
>NZ_JBNMHC010000092.1:0-7170 GCF_050872565.1 Butyricicoccus sp.
CGTGACGGAAGGAGCAGCACGCGAACAAGTTCGTATCAGAGTTACTCTAATTCGTTAGGGCGAACTGGTTACTCCCTCAGTCATTTGCAAGGCAAATGACAGCTCCCTCAACGAGGGAGCCAAAAGCCCTCTCTGTCGCTGTGCGACATCTCTCCCGGAGGGAGAGACAAGTTGGGTCTGTGCGTCAGATAAAGCCAAAGAGCCAGATCCGGAACGGTTCCGGATCTGGCTCTTTTTTTGTTATCTCACTTGAATCTGGCTGAAAATCTGTCCAATCGGCGCATCAATCAGCAATTGCGCGCCGATAGCGCGCTGGGTTTGTCCCTTGTTGATGACGGCGAGATGCTTGCCGCGGAAATATTGAATGAGTCCGGCTGCCGGATAGACGGCGAGCGATGTTCCGCCGATAATCATCATATCCGCCTGCGCAATGGCTTGAATGCTGTCAGTCAGGCACTGCTCGTCCAACGATTCCTCGTACAGGACGACATCCGGCTTGATGATGCCGCCGCAGGTGCATGTTGGGATGCCGTGACACGATTTCATGTACTGGGCATCATAGAACTTGCCGCAGTGCTGGCAGTAATTGCGATGCACAGAGCCGTGCAGCTCATAGACGCGCTTGCTTCCGGCGGCCTGATGCAGACCATCAATGTTCTGTGTGATGACAGCAGTTAATTTGCCTGCTTGCTCCAGTTCTGCGAGCTTTTTGTGTGCGGCGTTGGGCTTGGCGTCCAGCGCGAGCATCTTGTCTTGATAGAACCGGAAAAATTCCTCCGGCTGAGACTGGAAAAAGGAATGGCTAAGAATGGTTTCCGGCGGAAACTTGTATTTCTGATGATATAATCCGTCGACACTGCGGAAATCCGGAATGCCGCTTTCCGTCGAGACACCAGCGCCGCCAAAAAAGACAATGCGCTGGGATTCGTCAATCATTTGTTGTAATGTTTCGATTTGCTGCTCCAAAGACATGGTACTGCCTCCTCATCTTATTGTTATCGTACCAAGGTCGTGGTATGTGGCTTTCTCTCGTGAATGACAGGATCTGCTGCCGGATAGCCGATAGCAGCAGAGGCATTGACGATATGACTCTCCGGTACGCCGTATTCGGTCAAGAGCGCACGCACTGCCGGATTGTCGCACACATCGCGCACCTGATTGATCCAGCACGAGCCGAGACCGAGGGAAGTCGCTGTCAACAAGACATTTTCCATGGCGGCACCGGCGTCCAAAAAGCTGTTGCGGTTATCCCGCTCGCCGGACACGATGAGAAAAGCGGACGGAGCGAAGAAATTATAGCCAGCCGGACGATGATCCGCCTCTTTGACAGCGGCGGCGAGAGCCTGAATCTTCTCGCGGTCTGCCAGAAGGGTAAAGTGCCAGCTCTGTTCATTGCGGCCGGACGGCGCCCAAACGGCGGCGGTCAATAGATCTTGCAGCTTTTCCGGCTCAATAGGCTGCTCGGTAAAGCTGCGGCAGGAATGCCGATCCAAAATATTCTGTAATACAGGATTCATAAACGATCATCTCCTTCTGCTTTCAGTATAATGCAGGCAGAGAGAACTTGCAAGAAAGGCAACAAAAAAAGCAGCATTTCCGAAGAAATACTGCTTTTTGGTGGCCCATCGGGGGTTCGAACCCCGGACCCTCTGCTTAAAAGGCAGATGCTCTACCGACTGAGCTAATGGACCGGATTGGCAGGGGCGGCAGGAGTTGAACCTGCGATACTAGAGTCAAAGTCTGGTGCCTTAACCACTTGGCCACGCCCCCGTATGCAGGCAATAAGCTGAAAGCCCCCGATAAAAAATGTTCTTCACAACGGCTGGCATCGTGAAGAATGAAAAAATGGGGTGAGTGAAGGGAGTCGAACCCTCGGCCTCCAGAGCCACAATCTGGCGCTCTAACCAACTGAGCTACACCCACCATATAGACTTGAAACGCACTTCAGACCCAATTGAATTGGTACGCCAGGAGGGATTCGAACCCCCGGCCTACTGCTTAGAAGGCAGTTGCTCTATCCAACTGAGCTACTGGCGCATACAGAATCGTCTGTGCCTGCATGTGATGTAAGTGGTATGGAGCGGGTGATGGGAATCGAACCCACGTGTTCAGCTTGGAAGGCTGACATTCTACCATTGAACTACACCCGCAGGCTTTTCACAATGCTCACTTAGTATACCAATCCAAGCGGGAATTGTCAAGCGTTTTTTGCAAAAAACTTTTGGTTTTTTCTAAAATTTCGCAGAATACACGTTGTACATCGTGACAGCCAACACACACACAAACAGGGCGATGAGCAATCCGCAGAACAGATTGAGCTGCTTTTGCACGGTGGCAGCCTGCTCCTTGTCGCCGCTCTTCTTTGCTGCTTCCTGCTTGCGCAGCAGCGCCATCGTCGGAATCAGCAGTACAATGAGAACGGCAATGATGATCAGTCTCCAAGTCATGGGGACACCTCCTGAAATATATAAAACGCTTCCGCCACGGCATTAGCCGTGACGGAAGAAGAAAAATTAAATCGTCTGAATGACAATCTTGCCGTCTGCGGCAGAGACATGCGCACCGCTGAGCGGACGCTCCCATGCCGCAATGATGCGGTTGGCAAGCTCATCTTCGACCTGCTTTTCAATCGCGCGGCGCAGATTGCGGGCACCGAACTTGACGGAGAACGAATCCTCAATCAGATAATCAACGAGAGAATCATCCCAAGTCAGGCGGATGTTGTTCTCTGCCAGCGTGTCACGCAGCTGACCCAGCATGATCGCCGCGATGCCGCGGAAATCGTCCTTTGTCAGGTGAGAGAACGAGATAATATCATCAATGCGGTTGAGGAACTCTGGGCGCATGATTTCTTCCAGCGCCTTGACCGCGCGCGCCTCGCCCTGCTCAGAGACCGTCTTGCCAAAGCCGACAGAGCCGCCGGAGCGGTCGGAACCGGCGTTAGACGTCATAATGATAATGGCATTTTCAAACGATACCGTGCGTCCCTGTGCGTCGGTAATGCGGCCATCGTCCAGCACCTGAAGCAGAATGTTCAGAACGTCCGGATGCGCCTTTTCGATCTCATCGAACAGAACAACGGAGTACGGACGGCGGCGCAGCTTTTCCGTCAGCTGACCGGCTTCATCAAAGCCGACATATCCCGGAGGGGAACCGATCAGACGGGAAACCGTGTGCTTTTCCATGTATTCCGACATGTCCAGACGGATGAGAGCTTCCGGCGTGTCGAACAGATCCTCTGCCAGAGCCTTGACCAGCTCGGTCTTGCCGACACCGGTCGGGCCGACAAACAGGAAGGAAATCGGCTTGTGCTTCGGGCTGATACCGGCGCGGGAACGGCGAACGGCATGAGCCACGGCGGAAACCGCCTTTTCCTGACCGACAACGCGGTGATGCAGACGCTCTTCCAGACCGATCAGGCGGGAGAACTCCTGCTCACAGACCTTGGATGCCGGAACACCGGTCCACAGTTCAATGACGGAAGCCAAATGCTCTGTGGTCAGCTCCGGAACCGGAATCTTGCGCAGCTCGGTCAGCTTATTTTCCGTCTGCAATTCCAAGCTCTTCAGCTCTGCCATCTGCTCGTAGACTTCGTTGTTCTGCGGCAGCTGGAGCAGATCATCCTGCTTGCGGTGGATTTCTTCCAGCTTGTCGCCAAGCTCCGGAATCTCAGCAGTTGCCGGGCTGTCCAGATTCAGGCGGGAGCAAGCCTCGTCAATCAAATCAATGGCCTTGTCCGGCAGGAAGCGATCGGTGATATAGCGTTCGGACAGCGTTGCTGCCTGATGACAGATTTCATCGGAAATATGCACGCCGTGGAAGGTCTCATAGTAGCCGCGCACGCCCTTGAGAATCTCTGTCGTGTCGGCAATAGACGGCTCAGCAATCGTTACCGGCTGGAAGCGGCGTTCCAGAGCGGCGTCCTTTTCGATATATTTGCGGTATTCGGCGAAGGTTGTCGCGCCGATAACCTGAATTTCTCCGCGGGACAGTGCCGGCTTGAGAATGTTTGCTGCATTCATCGAGCCTTCTGCGTCACCGGCGCCGACAATGTTGTGCACCTCATCAATGACGAGAATGATGTTGCCGAGCGACTTGACCTCGTTGATAAGCCCCTTCATGCGGCCTTCAAACTGACCGCGGAACTGCGTGCCTGCGACAAGGGAAGTCAGATCCAGCAGATGCACTTCCTTGTTCTTGAGCTTGTACGGCACATCGCCCTTGGCGATGCGAATGGCCAGACCTTCTGCGACAGCGGTCTTGCCGACACCCGGCTCGCCGATCAGACACGGATTGTTTTTCTGACGGCGGTTGAGAATCTGGATGACGCGTTCGGTCTCACTTTCTCTGCCGACAATGGCATCCAGCTGTCCCTGACGGGCGCGATAGGTCAAATCCGTGCAGTATGCAGACAAATTTTTGCGCTTTTTCGCTTCTTTCTTCTTGCGGCGCGCCTCTTCTTTGTCCTGCGTGTCCGTGCCGGTTTCCTCGCCGGATGCACCGGCGTTGTCGTTGCCGGAGAATAGCTTGTCGAGGAACGGGAAGGTGTGTGTGCCGCCGAAATCGAACGAATCATCGTCCGGATTGTCGGCATCCTCATCCGGGATGAGATCGGCATCGTCTGCGTCCTCGTCGTCCGGATTGATAAGCGAGTGCATGTTGGTCATTTCATCGGTGATCTGGTCGAGATCATCTTCAGTAATGCCCATCTGGCGCATCAGACCGTCAATCGGCTTGAGACCCAGCTCTTTGGCACATTTCAGGCAGTAGCCCTCATTGGAGGCGCCGCCTTCTTCCATTTTAGAGATAAACACCACCGCCACATTTTTGTGGCAGCGGGAGCATAATGGCATATGCATAGGGGTAAATTCCTTTCTACTATTGCGAAGTATGTCTTATGATAAGAAAAATTGGAAAAAATATTCAGGTATTCGCGGGATCGCTTTCAAACAGCGATACGCCGTCGTTCCAGCCGACCAGCTTTCCGGCAATGGCCGAGTGCTCCATCACAGACGGAGAGAGCAGACCGGCATCGGAATAGGCTGCCGGAGCGACCAGCTTGACTGCCCATAGCACGACTGTGCACAGCACCAGACCGCAGGCGAGTCCGAGCAGACCGCCGAGCAGCGCATTGCACGAGTGAATGACCGGAAGGCGGGTGAATAAATCGAACGCGGATGCTGCCCAGTGAATCAGGATGAGCAGAACGATAAACGACACAAGAAAGATCATGACATAGGCGAGTGCCTCGCCGACGCACAGCGCGATGGCATTGAGCATGGTGTCGCGCGGATCTTCCGCCGCTTGCAGTACCTCTAAGGATACATGCTGAGAGGATAAGATGTTCTGCAAATAGCCGGAAATGCTGTTCCATAGCTCAGAAGCAGAAGTCGATACAGAGGTTGGCAGCGTCGGCATCGATGCGCTGACCGATTCTTTGAGATACGGGGCAATTTTTGCACCGACTTGTGCGCGGAAGTGTCCGGCGCAGACCAGCGCGAGAATCAGCGCGGCGAGTGAGCCGAACAGATTGAAAATCGTACCGACAAATCCTCTGCGGAATCCATTGATGGTGTATAAAAGGATAACGAGTAAAACGATCCAGTCAACAGCTGTCATAAACATTCCGTCCTTTCAAGGAAATAGAAAATAGAACATGTGTCTTGTGCGCTCAGTCCGAGGAAGAACGGAGGTCTTCGAGGGGACTGCCGATGGTCAGCACACGCGCCTGACTGTTAAACAGGGCGATGGCGGAACCGCCGGAACGCATATAAACACGAGACAGACCAGTCAGTCCGGTCTGGGAATCAATCTCTTTTAGACTCTTAGAATAGAATGTGACGGTTTCGCCGGTCGTGACGGCGAGGCGTCCGTCGCAGTAGCTGACGCCGTCCGGCTGTTCTGGCAGATACAGCGGCTTGCGGGAAGCGGTGCCGCGTGCATTGATGAGAACGACCTCTGCGCGGCCGGTCTGCGAATACGCTTCCGTTGCCAGAGCAAGACAGTCGTTTGTCAAGTCGAACGCGATCAGATCATCGGAAGAATAGTCCTTTTGATACTTGATTTGTCCGCCGCGCGAGACGACGTAAGTCGCACCATCGCAGACGGCACAGACGGTGTTGTTGCCTAAGAATTTCATGCCGAGCACGAGATTACCGTTCATGTCAACGCCGTCATCGCTCTCACTCGGCTGCTTATCCGAATTGATGTCGGCGAAGAGCAGCTTAGAAGTCAAGGTCAGACCGTCTTGCTGGAAGCAGAACAGTGCCAAACGCTGGCCGTCCGAGGAAAGCGCTGCGGACATGATGTAGCAGTTGTTGGTAGACCACGTGTACAGGTGCTCGTTGTCCACGTTGTATACGCGGACGGCACTTTTGTATCCTGCCTCATCGGTTACGATGGCGACATTGCCGTTTGCGGCGATGTCTGCATTGGTAATCGGGGAGGACACCGTCTGAGAATACAGCTCGTTGAGCGTGTTTGTGACGGTAAAACGGTACGCGCCGCGGTCAAAGACCAGCAGATACTGATTGGATGCGCGCATCACCGGATTGGCATAGGAAAGATTGGTTTCCATCTGCGCGTATTTGCCCGGCAGCTCGAAAGAGAGCGAATTGTCGGAACAGATGGCAAGTCCGTTGCCGAACGGCATCATGGATTTGCTGGAACCGGACGGATACGAAACCACCGTCATGTCTTCTGCCGACCGCACAGAGGCGGCTTTGAGAGAAGAACGGATGTTGGCAATACTCGCAGGGGTAAACAGCTGTAAATTCATGCCGACAAACAGTAGCGTGACGAGAACGAGCAGACGTCCGACATAGGTCCGGCAGCGATGCACGCGGCGAAGCGTGACATTGGGGCTGTTCCACAGCGGATCTTCCCGCCGTTTCAAAGACATTTTTTTCATATCGGAAGCCCTCCCGGTACGCTTTCATCTGCTGCCAGATGAAAGGGATCAAGCTCCGGCGTCGTGTCATACCAGAGGCGTGTCATGTACAAGCCCTGCGGCGGGAGCGTGGGGCCTGCCTGTTCGCGGTCACAGCTCGCCAAAATATTCTGAATCTCTTCCGGCGGGAATTTCCCCTGACCGGCGTACAGCAATGTGCCGGAAATCGCCCGCACCATGTTGTACAAAAAGCCGTCCGCGGAGACGCGGATGCGAACCAG
>NZ_JBNMHC010000093.1:0-7118 GCF_050872565.1 Butyricicoccus sp.
ACGGAAATTCGTATGCAGTTTTTTGCGCCGGTATTCGCGGGAGATACACTGCATGGAAAAGCATTTGTAGCAGACACGCAAGTACGCAATCCATACAATGGTCTGATTGACGTACAGGTTGACTTATACAACCAGCATGACGAATTGGTGTTGCGCAGCCACAGCAGTGAAATTGTCAAGCGGAAAAATCCGGCTGTTCCTATTCACACAGTATAAATGGCACAAGAAAAAGGAGAATGTATGTCACCGGAATTACTCGAACGGTTAAAAAAACATCAATCATCTATTATTGGATGCAAACAATGTAAACAGGCGGCAGTATTGATTCCACTGATGGAAACGGCAGATGGACTGCAAATCGTATTGGAACAGCGGTCGCCTAAGCTCAAGCATCAACCTCGTGATATTTGCTTGCCGGGCGGCGCCATAGAGTCGGGAGAAACACCGCAGCAGGCAGCCGTTCGAGAGGCTTGTGAAGAGCTTTTGATACGATCGGAGCAAATCGAGGTTTTGGGCTTGATGGATGTTTTGCACACGAATACACTGATGCTGTACCCATATGCAGCCAAGCTGTCTGCCTATGCGATGACATATAGCCCGGCAGAAGTAGAACAGGTATTTTGCGTGCCGCTGTCATTTTTTCAGACCCAAGAGCCGGAACAGTATCGCATTACCTTGCCGGTACACCCACCGGAGAATTTTCCTTTGTCCCGCATTGTGGGCGGCGAAAAGTATCAATGGCGGGAACGCAGAGAAGATATTTTATTTTATCAATATCGGGATTGGACAATTTGGGGGATTACCGCCAAGATTTTGCAGTCGTTTGCACAGATAACAAAGTGAGGAGATCATGGGACGGCGAAGAGAACTAGCGAAAAATACGGCAATTTTGACCGTTGGAAAAGTGTGCACACAGTGCATCAATTTTTTGCTGCTGCCATTTTATACAGCCATGCTGTCAACAGGAGCATATGGAACCTTTGACTTAATGCTCACGTATTCCATGCTCTTGCTGCCGCTTGTCAGCTGGCAGCTCAGTCAAGGTCTGTTTCGGTTTATGCTGGATGATCGGAGCAATACCCAGCGGCACAGTGTGTTGTTTTCCACACTGCTGTTTTTCAGTGCCATCCAGTGTATCGGATATATTGTTTTGTTTGCGCTAATTCAGCCGATTTTGCAGATAGAACACGCGTATTTTTTAATTGCCTATGTTATTTTGCAGGTGTTTAACGCTATGCTCATGCAGTTCGTGCGTGGATTGGGAAAGAGCGTGGTGTATACGATTGCGTCGTTTATCGCGGCAACTGCAACGGCACTGCTCAATGTCATTGCTCTGGCATTTTTGCATTGGGGACTGACCGGATTGTTTGTTTCCACTCTTTTGGCGCAGGTCTTCACGTTGCTGTATCTCATGGCAGCATCTGGCTGCAGACAGTATTTTTCCATTCGATGCATCAAACCGGCGGTGTTTCAAGAAATCGGTGCGTATTCGATTCCGCTGGTACCGAATAATTTGGCATGGTGGGTCGTTAACGCTTCGGATCGAACCATCGTTTCATATTTTCTTGGCGCAGCGGCGAACGGTATCTATTCGATTGCCAATAAATTTTCCAATGTTTTTGTCAATTTTTATAATATTTTAAATTTATCTTGGTCGGAAACCGTTTCGCTGCATTATATGGATGCGGATCGCGATGAATTTTTGACGGAGACCATGAATGCCATGTTTCAGCTGTTTGCCGCCGGGTGCTTTGGCATGGTGGCATGTATGCCGTTTTTCTTTCCGGTATTCATTGATGCCAAGTATCATGATGCCTATCCGCAGATTTTAATTTTGCTGTATGCGATGCTGTTCCGTGTGCTGGTTGGATTGTACAGCTGTATTTATGTCGCACAGAAAAACGCCAAAAAAATTGCACAGACATCGATTTCAGCGGCGATTATCAATATCACGGTAGATCTGCTGCTCATTCAAAGAATTCATATTTTTGCGGCGTCGGTTTCGACTTTGGCTGCATTTTTACTTTTGTTTTTCGTTCGATATATTGATGTCAATCGGACGGTGCAGATGAAGCTCAAGCGTTCGGTTGTTATTGGCTGCTTGCTGATGGGCGGCGGTCTAATGTATACCTACTACTGCGGAAATCGGCTCATTCAGGCGATAGCGTTGGTCGTCACGGTATGCTATGCGATAGGTACCAATTGGGAAATGCTGCACATGGGTATCCGATTGATTCGTTCTAGATTACATAACAAGGGATAAAAGAAGCGCTGGATGGCGACATCCAGCGCTTTTGTCATGGGAGAAAAATTAAGCGGTTCGTTTCCAAACGTATACGGCGAGATACGGCGGCATGTTGTTGTGGGCGCGGTCAAGGCCAGCTCCGTTCTGGGCAAGGCTTGCACTATAGTTTTTCGTGCTTGTTGTGACACAATCCGACTTGACGAGCTGCGTTCCTGCAGTCGGAACCCAGCTGGAAGAAGAACTGTCATTGTTGACATACATGGCATGGGTATGACTGGGAAGCTCTTGCACAGTCAATTTGTGCGTTGCTTCACCACCGGAACTGCCGCCTGCATAAGCGGTGCCTGCCGCAAGCAGGAAGGTGTCTTTGATGCGCTCCCAAGTGCCGCCCCATGCATTGTTGGGATCGAATAAGAGATCTGTCGTGTGATAAATGGCTCCGACAGGATAAAAAATATCCAAAGCAGTTGCTTTGAGCTTTTCGGGAGTATACATCGCGTCAATGGCATCTGCGATGTTCTGGGCAGTTTCAGCGGCGGCTTGTGCGCGCTGTGCATTGGCGCTCGCCTGTAAGATTTGATCCATCCATGGTCGGCTGGCAGTTTTACAGCTATCATCTGCGTGCTCGGACAAGGCGTCATAGACGAGCGTAGTCATCTGCTGTGATTTGACCAGCGTATCGCCGACATACCAGCTCAGCTCACACAGTCCCGCGCCGGATGTACTTGTGTCAGAAGAATTGACGCGCCAAGTCACAATGGCATCGTCTTGTTCAATGACAACGGGATACATGGAGCCTCTTGCGGGCTGAAACAGCAGCGCCGCACTGCCGGTTCCATAGGTTTCCTGATAAGCGGTACAATCAAAGCGAACCACAGTATGATTTTCGCCGCATCTGCCCAATTTGATGCTATGGGGCAGATGCATCATGTCAATAGTCAAAATAGGATTCATTGACGTCACCTCCAGTTTTTATCATAGGAGCTGGAAGAAAACAGTCAACGGTTATTTCTTGCAGGCCTGTGGAAAACTCTGCACAGTTTGACAGTTCGACGAATTTCGGCTATAATTCCTACAGTTTCAATGAAAAATCAAGGAAGTATGATCTATGTATGATTATTTAATTGTCGGCGCCGGATTGTATGGTGCTGTATTTGCGCAGCAAGCCAAGAAAGCAGGAAAATCTGTGCTAGTGATAGACAAGCGTCCGCATGTGGCGGGAAATGTCTATACGGAAAAAATTGAGGGCATTCATGTGCATCAATATGGTGCGCATATTTTTCACACGAACAATAAAACCGTGTGGGAGTACATTACACAGTTTGCGGATTTTAATCGGTTTACCAACAGTCCGGTTGCCAATTATAAGGGCGAACTGTATTCGATGCCGTTTAACATGTATACGTTTAATCAGATGTGGGGCGTCGTGACACCGGAGCAGGCAAAGAAAAAAATCGACGAACAGCGCGCGGAAATTCAAGGCGAACCGAAAAACTTGGAAGAGCAAGCGATTTCTCTGGTGGGACGAGACATCTTTGAGAAGTTGGTCAAAGGATACACAGAAAAGCAGTGGGGACGCGACTGCAAAGACTTGCCAGCTTTTATTATCAAACGACTTCCGGTTCGTTTGACGTTTGACAATAATTATTTCAATGCACTGTATCAGGGAATCCCGATTGGCGGATATACCAAGCTCGTAGAAAATCTGCTGGACGGTGTAGAGGTTCGACTCAATACAGATTACCTTGCTGATAAAGATGCATGGAATGCGATGGCGAATCAAGTTGTGTATACTGGTCCGATTGATGCGTACTTTGATTTTCAATTGGGCAATCTGGAATACCGCAGTGTACGATTTGAGACGGAGGTATTGGATATACCCAATTTCCAAGGTAACGCAGCGGTGAATTATACCGACCGGGAGACGCCGTGGACGCGCATTATTGAGCATAAATGGTTTGAATTCGGCAAGGACGAGCATGGCGAGGATTTGCCGAAAACAGTTATTAGTCGAGAGTATTCTTCGGAATGGAAACCGGGAGAGGAGCCATATTATCCGGTCAATGATGAGAAAAACGGTGCGCGGTATCAGGCATACAAGGCATTGGCAGAGCAAGAATCTCATGTGATTTTCGGCGGTAGGCTGGGCGAGTACAAATATTATGATATGGATCAGGTCATCGCAGCGGCTCTGGAAATGAGCAGACGAGAATTGACGTAAAAAGATGCAAATATATGAAAAAACAGCTTTTCTTTAAAAATAAGAAAAGCTGTTTTTTATGTGATAAAATTAGTGATTCGCTTCCATGTTCTGCGGGAGAATCAAATTAAGAATGATAGCAACCGCAAACACAACAGCGACACAGTTCTGTGCAAAGACGGTCTGAATGATCTGCGGGAAAATAGAGAACAGATCCGTGCACTGCGTAAATCCCAGACCAATGCTGAGCGACAGTGCCGCAATTACCGTGTTGCGCTGGGAGAAGCCGCATTTGCTTATCATCTGCAAGCCGCTGACAACAATGGTGCCGAACATCATAATCGTACAGCCGCCGAGCACAGCATCCGGAAGGGTTGCGAGCAACGCGCCGAACATCGGGAATACACCGGCAAGAATCATAATCACTGCGCCAGTTGCAATCGTAAAACGATTAACAACTTTTGTCATGGCAACCAAGCCGACATTCTGGCTAAACGAAGTAATCGGCAGACAGCCAAATATCGAGGATAGTGAACTGATAAAACCATCACAGGCAATAGAGCCGGACGTTTCTTTTTCTGTGACATCGCGTCCCAGACCGGAAGCGGCGAGTGCAGAAGTATCACCAATTGTCTCAGTCGCAGAGACCAAGAAAATCAGGACAACAGAAACAATGGCATCCAGACGGAACTCCATGTGGAACGGCATGAGGCGCGGAACTGCAATAATCGATGTTCCTGCCAGCGAAGAAAAGTCTACCATATGCATAAAGATGGCGAGAATATAGCCGACAATCAAACCGAACAGCACGGAGAGCTGCTTCCAAAATGATTTCGCAAATACGTGGAACAAGATGCAGCAGACCAATGTCACGACGCCGAGAATCCAGTTTTCCACAGAGCCGAAGTTTTCGCTGCCGGAACCGCCGCCAAAGGAGGTTGCACCGACACTGAGCAGAGAAAAACCAATGGCTGTGACTACGCTGGCGGAGACAATGGGCGAGATGAGCTTAATCCAATACTTGGCAAATAGACCGAGTACGCCTTCAATCATGCCGCCGATGAGAACAGCACCCATGATGGCACCGTATCCGTACTGCGCACCGACAAAGCTCAAAATTGATACAAAGGTAAAGCTGATACCCATGACGATGGGCAGACCGGAGCCGATTTTGCCAAACAACGGAAACAACTGAACCAGTGTGCCAATACCGGCAATCAACATCGCACTTTGAATGAGCAGAGCGGTTTCTTTGCTGTCAAGACCACAGGCACCGCCGACAATTAAAATCGGAGCGATGTTGGAGACGAACATGGCTAAGATATGCTGTAAACCGAAAGGAATGGCATTGAGCAGGGGAACCTTGCCGTCTAAGGTATAAATATGATTGACAGAAGCGGATGATCCGACTTCTGTCGCTTTTGTTGTTGACTGCATGAAAGCTCCTTACTGTTCGCGGAACTGAATCGAGCCATTTGCAGCGTCCATGCCGTCTACAATTGCCAGAGATTCCAGCTGATAACCAAAATTACGAATAATACGGCCGCCCTGCTGGAAGCCCTTTTCGATGGCAATGCCGATGCCCTCTACCGTGCCGCCTGCCTGTGCAACGATAGACAGCAGACCCTGCAAAGCGCAGCCGTTGGCAAGAAAATCGTCGATAATCAGCACATGATCTTCCTCACTCAGGAACTTCTTCGATACAATAACCTGATTCTTACACTTATGCGTAAAGGATTCAACCTCTGCTACGTATACATCACCGTCAATATTGATGCTCTGAGACTTCTTAGCGAAGACAACCGGAACATGGAAATGGCTGGCTACGATACAGGCGATGCCGATGCCGGAAGCCTCGATGGTGAGAATCTTGTTGATTGGCTTATCTGCAAAGCGGCGCTTGAATTCCTCACCCATCTGGTTGAACAGATCAATATCCATCTGATGGTTCAAGAAGCTGTCAACCTTCAGAATGTTTCCTTCTTTTACAATACCGTCTTTTACGATACGTTCTTCCAAAAAATTCATAATGATCCTTCCTTTATTTGTATTCGATATGATATACACTTCAGTTTACCAAAAAAATCGACAAATATATACTGGTATTATATCAGAAAAATCATGAAATTCATACAATTCTTTTGATTTTTTTTACATCTAGACGGGACGATAGAAAACACAAAAAATTCACAGAAAAATTTGCTGGAGGCTATTGACCGATAGTAACAACCGTAACATATAATCAGCTGTATCAAGTGATTCAAACGAATACGCGATAATAGGAGGACAGAAGTCGCTTTCTGGCGTTGAGATTTATCCATTTGCACAGTCCGCTTCAATGGACACAGAACAGTTTGCAAATTCTATGGATTTTGTACAGGAAAATGCGGCGGGAGCCAATGTTCATGATGGCTTGTTTACAGAGGCATCGGATACAGAAGGCATTCTTGCATATCTAAAAGAAAATAAATTGGTGAAGTAAAGGAGAGTATGATGGAACGACCATATATTATTTGTCATATCTTAAGCGCACTGGATGGAAAGATTACAGGTCCGTTCATGGAGACAAAAGCCGTACAGAGTGTAGGCGGAGAATACGCTCGCATTCGTTCGGAATATCAGGCGGATGCATGGCTGTATGGAACAGTGACAACGAAAGAGTTCACGCAGGAA
>NZ_JBNMHC010000094.1:0-7083 GCF_050872565.1 Butyricicoccus sp.
CCCACGGTTCCATCATGGTTGCGTAGTAGCGGTAGAAGTCCAGCTTCTCGCGCGGCATACTCTTGTTGTTCGACCACGGCTCCGGAATGCAGATCATAACTGCCATCGGAAGCTCCATGCCGTTCATAACGAGGAATTCCAACGTGTTGTCCAAACGGGCGGAGTCCGAACCTGCCGGATTGACAACCGGATATACCTTGTCGAGATCCTCTTCGCTCATGACATCGGATTCCATGGTCTCCTCACGGGCGAGCATACGGTCTGCGTTGCCGCGAATCGTATTGATTTCGCCGTTGTGCAGGATGAAGCGGTTCGGATGAGCGCGTTCCCAAGACGGGTTGGTGTTGGTAGAGAAACGAGAATGTACCATCGCAATCGCAGACTTGTAATCCTCATCCAGCAGATCGCAGTAGAAATTGCGCAGCTGACCAACCAAGAACATACCTTTATATACAATGGTACGGCTGGAGAACGAAACAACGTAGGTGTTGTCGTTGGACTGCTCAAAGACGCGGCGTGCCACATACAGCTTGCGGTCGAAGTCCAGACCCTTGTTTACGTTTTTCGGGCGAGCGACAAAGCCCTGCTCGATGTACGGCATACAGGCGAGTGCCTTGTTGCCCAGAACATCCGGATTGATCGGCACGGTACGCCAGCCGAGGAATTCCATGCCTTCCTTTTCAATGATGACTTCAAACATCTTTTTTGCCTGCGAACGCTTGAGCGTGTCCTGCGGGAAGAAGAACATCGCGATGCCGTAATCGCGCTCTTCGCCAATCTGGATGCCAGCCTCAGCGGCAGCCTTGGTGAAGAAGTTGTGGGAAATCTGAAGCATAATGCCGACGCCGTCGCCGGTCTTGCCCTCCGCGTCCTTACCGGCGCGGTGCTCCAGCTTTTCTACAATAGATAGCGCGTTATCGACTGTTTGATGTGTCTTTCTGCCTTTAATATCGACAACTGCGCCGATGCCGCAGGCATCATGCTCATACCGCGGATCGTACAGACCGCGGGCAGGCATTGTAGTTTCAGTTCTGATCTCGTTCATGAAATACAATTCCTCCTAAAAACCTTTACATGTATCATATATAATGTATAACGAATGATATTCTCCCAATGTTTTGCAATTTTATTTTCATCATCTTTCACGACATTCTGCAAAACAGACGGAGAAAAAGTAAAAAAGCGCCCATTCCAAAGCGAATACTACCCAAAAGTGGTAAAAGTAGTACTTACTTTGGAATGAACGCCTTTGTTCATGTAACATATTCTATAATAAATGCAGGAATTCGTCAAGCATCCTGCAAAAAAATCTTCCGCTCAGAAACGATTTCATACAACTTGCATAGAAAGGTTACTTAAAAAGAAGAAGGACTGGGCAAAATGTAAAAGTTGCTTCGATGGGCAGAAAAGTTTGAAAAATTAGTTGACATGCGCTAAATCACAGTCTATAATAGACATCGTAAACAGCAACGGCGCTGTGGATGTTATGTCCGCGGCGCCTATTTTTTATACTCAGCAGGAGTAGAAAAGCATACGCTTGAGTAAGTTTGTTTGAAATCTTTTTTAAGATACACTGCATGGAGGTGCGTTGTACAATGATTAATGTCCCGGAAATTTTCGGCGAGAACGTGTTTAACGAAAATGTAATGCGCGAGAAGCTGCCGAAGGAAGTATTTAAGAAGCTCATGAAGACCATCGAATTGGGTGCTTCCCTCGATGTCAGCATTGCAAACGTTGTTGCAAACGCAATGAAGGATTGGGCTGTTGACAAGGGCGCAACCCATTACACCCATTGGTTCCAGCCGATGACCGGTGTGACCGCTGAGAAGCATGACTCCTTTATCAGCCCGACGGCAGGCGGCAACGTCATCATGTCGTTCAGCGGCAAGGAGCTGATTCAGGGCGAGCCGGACGCATCTTCGTTCCCGTCCGGCGGTCTGCGTGCAACGTTCGAGGCTCGCGGCTATACCGCGTGGGATCCGAGCTCCTATGCTTTCGTCAAGGACGGCACCCTGTACATTCCGACCGCTTTCTGTTCTTACACCGGCGAAGTGCTGGATAAGAAGACTCCGCTGCTGCGCTCCATGGACGCGATCAGCAAGCAGGCTTGCCGTATTCTCAAGCTGTTCGGCAAGAATGTAGAGCGCGTCACCACGACTGTAGGTCCGGAGCAGGAGTACTTCCTTGTAGATAAAAAGTATTACGACCAGCGCAAGGATCTGGTATTTACCGGACGCACCCTGTTTGGCGCGATGAGCCCGAAGGGTCAGGAAATGGATGACCATTACTTCGGCACCATCAAGCCGCGTGTTGCTGCATTCATGGCAGATCTGGATACCGAGCTGTGGAAGTACGGCATTCTGGCAAAGACCAAGCACAACGAAGTTGCTCCGGCACAGCACGAGATTGCACCGATCTTCACCACCACCAACACGGCAATCGACAATAACCAGCTGGTTATGGATGTTGCCAAGAAGGTCGCTCTCCAGCACGGCATGGTTTGCCTGCTGCATGAGAAGCCGTTTGACGGTGTAAACGGTTCCGGTAAGCATAACAACTGGTCGATGTCCACCAATCAGGGCGAGAACCTGCTGAATCCGGGCAGCGATCCGAAGGAAAATGCACAGTTCATGCTGATTCTGACCGCAGTTATCTCTGCTGTTGATAAGTATGCGAAGCTGATGCGTATCTCCGTTGCATCCGCTGGCAACGATCATCGTCTGGGCGCGAATGAGGCTCCTCCGGCAATCGTTTCCGTATTCCTTGGTGACGAGCTGCAGAGCATTGTCGATGACATCATCGCTGGCACACACACCGCTGGCGCTGGCGCAGCAAAGATTCAGCTGGGCGTTACCACGCTGCCGGTATTCTCCAAGGATAACACCGACCGCAACAGAACCTCTCCGTTTGCTTTCACTGGCAACCGTTTTGAGTTCCGTATGCCGGGCTCCTCTCAGAACATCGCTTGCGTCAACATGATGCTGAACACCGCTGTAGCAGACGTATTTAAGAGCTATGCGGATGAGCTGGAAGGCGCAGAGGACTTTGACGCTGCCCTGAATGCTCTGGTTAAGCGTGAGCTGACTGCACATCAGCGCGTTATCTTCAACGGCAACGGCTATGATGACAGCTGGGTAGAAGAGGCTGAGAAGCGCGGTCTGCCGAACCTGAAGAGCACACCGGAAGCACTGGCTTGCTATGATGAGTTCATTGATGTTTTTGAGTCCACTGGCGTTCTGAGCGAGACCGAGCTGCTGTCCCGTAAGGAAATCCTGCTGGAAGAGTATGCAAAGCTCATCAAGATCGAGTCCCGCACCATGGTAGACATGGCAAAGAAGGACATTCTGCCGGCAGTTGGCTCTTACACCAAGGAGCTGTCTGAGATCGCTTGCAACAAGAAGCAGCTGGGTCTGAACGCTGATCTGGAAATCAAGGAGCTGAAGAAGCTGTCTGCTCTGGCTTCTGATACGTATGACAAGATCGAAGCACTGTCCGCTGCTATCGCTGGTGCTGATGCTGTCGAGGACGTACAGAAAGCTGCAGACTATCAGCATGAGAGCGTCATTCCGGCAATGGAGCAGCTGCGTGCTGTTGCTGATGAGCTGGAAGTAAACACCGCTGCGAAGTACTGGCCGTTCCCGGCTTACGACAAGTTGCTGTTCGGTGTAAACAGCTAATTGCTCGTTTGATACCAATTTTATAACGCACACAAAGACGTGTATGCCAATCCCGAAAAGGGAGCGGTGTACACGTCTTTTTTTGTTTCACAAATTCACTTGGAGGTTTATTCAATCATGGATACCACGAACATTATGGCGATATTGGCAGATCATGCCTCCGCCATAGACACGTCTTGGACGCTGCTCGGCGCGGCGCTCGTATTCTTTATGCAGGCAGGCTTTGCAATGGTGGAGACCGGCTTTACCCGTTCTAAGAATGCCGGCAACATCATTATGAAAAATCTGATGGACTTTTCGCTCGGCACACCGATTTACTGGCTGATTGGCTTTGGCATCATGTTCGGCGGCACCGGTGCTCTCATCGGCGGCTTTGACTTCATGACCAATGGCGGAGAAGGCGGCTTTACCACGCTGATCTTCCAGACCGTATTCTGTGCGACTGCTGCGACCATTGTTTCCGGTGCTATGGCAGAGCGAACCAAGTTTAGCTCATACTGCATCTATTCTATGGTTATCAGTGCGGTCATTTATCCGATTTCCGGTCACTGGATTTGGGGCGGCGGCTGGCTGTCTCAGCTCGGTTTCCATGATTTTGCAGGTTCTACCGCTGTACACATGGTTGGCGGCGTAGCTGCACTGGTCGGCGCGGCTTTTCTTGGCCCGCGTATCGGCAAGTATGACAAGAACGGCAAGCCGAAGGCTATTCCGGGTCATTCTCTGACACTGGGCGCTCTGGGCGTATTCATTCTGTGGTTCTGCTGGTTTGGATTTAACGGTGCATCTACCGTTGCTATGACAAATGGTGCATATGAGTCTGCGGCTTCTGTTTATGTCACGACAAACATGGCTGCTGCTGTCGCAACCGTTACGGTTATGTGCGTCACTTGGATTCGTTACGGCAAGCCGGATGTATCCATGACGCTGAACGGCTCTCTGGCTGGTCTGGTAGCGATTACTGCCGGTTGTGATTTGGTCACTCCGCTTGGCGCAGCAATTATTGGTATTTGCGCAGGTTTCGCTGTAGTATTTGGTATTGAATTCGTAGAAAAGATCCTCAAGATTGACGATCCAGTTGGCGCAGTCGGCGTACATGGTGTCAACGGTGCTCTGGGCACGCTGCTGACCGGCCTGTTTGCGAAGGATCAGGGTCTGTTCTATGGTCACGGTGCACATTTCTTCCTGATTCAGCTGCTTGGCGTTGTTTGTGTTATCGCTTGGGTTGCTGTTACTATGACCATCGTGTTCTTCCTCATTAAGCATACCATCGGTCTGCGTGTATCCGAAGAAGAAGAAATTCGCGGTTTGGATGTGATGGAACACGGTCTGGTTTCTGCTTATGCAGACTTTATGCCGATTCCGACTGTCAATGGTTTTTACAAAGAAGAGAAGGTGGGTCCGGATAAGAAGGTTCCTGTCGAAGAAGCTGTTCCGGCTACCGAGATTCCGTCTACGAGTACGGACGGACACAAGCTGTCCAAGGTTGTTGTCATCTGCCGTCAGTCCCGTCTGGAAGTCCTGCGCGATGCGCTGGAGGAAATCGGCGTGGCAGGTTTGACCGTGACCAATGTTCTTGGCTGCGGCGTAGAAAAGGGCGCAACAGAGTATTACCGCGGCGTTGCGGTCAGCACGAGCCTGCGTCCGAAGACCAAGGTAGAAATGGTTGTCAGCAAGGTGCCGGTAGAACAGGTTATTGATACCTGCCGCAAGGTACTGTACACCGGCCATATCGGTGATGGCAAGATCTTTATCTATGATGTACAGAACGTCATCAAGGTTCGTACCGGTGCCGTCGGCTACGATGCGCTGCAGTATGAAGATTAACAGACAATCCCTTAATCAATCCTTTATACATGTTCAGAGGAAAGACCCGTGCAGAGATGCACGGGTCTTTTCCGTATTTTTGCATAAAAATCCGGAGAATTGGGAAACTAAAGGCAAATAAGCCTTTGGAGGTAATACGCATGAAAAAAAGATGGGGCATGATAGGCGCGTCCGTTTGTTTGCTGGCACTGCTGCTCACCGGCTGCGGCATGTCGAATACAGCGACGGATCAGAACACAACGACAGAAACAGAGACCCAAACGCGTACCGATACCGGTTCCGGCTCCGGATGGGTGGATGAAAACGGCGACGGCATTATCGGCAACGACGGCACCGGCTATACCGAGGATACCGGTTCTGTCACAGACGATGTAGAGAGCGCGGCGGATGATTTGGGGCGTGCCGTTGAAAACGGTGCGGAAGATGTCACGGACGGCGTTGTCGGAGACACACAGACGGATCGCACGACGACAGACGAGAATACAACGACAAAACGATAAGAAAAAAGCGGCAGCTGAGAATTCAGCCGCCGCTTTTGGGCATATAATAAAAATTTTATTCTGCGCCGACCGTGCAGGTGTAGCCTGCGCTGACAATTGCCTGCTGCAAAGCCTGTCCCTGTTCCTTACCGCCGACTTCACAAACGACATGTACAATCGCTTCGTTGATGTCGAGGTTTGCGTTGACGCGGTCATGCTGGAACATGATGATGTTTGCGTTCTGCTCGGCAATGATGCCAGCCAGACGCTCCAGAGAACCCGGTACATCCGGCATGACAATGTTGAACTTCATGTGACGGCAGCGGGTAACCAGACCCTTTTCGACGATACGATGAATGAAGCTTACATCAATATTACCGCCGGACAGAACACAAGCCACCTTCTTGCCGGAGAAATCACACTTGCCAGCGAGCAGAGCTGCCAGCGACGAAGCACCTGCCGGTTCTACAACCTGCTTGGTGCGCTCAAGCAGCAGCAGAATGGTTGCGGCAATGTCATCATCGGATACCGTTACCATGTCATCGACAAAGGCGTTGATGTGCTCCATGGTCTTGGTGCCCGGGCACTTAACGGCAATACCGTCTGCGATGGTGTGTACATAGTCGCTGGCAATGATGCCTTCCTGATGGAACGAGTTGGCGATTGCCGGTGCGCCCTCTGCCTGTACGCCGATAACCTGAATACGCGGGTTGATCTGCTTGACGCAAGCAGCTACGCCGGACAGCAGTCCACCGCCGCCAGCCGGAACCAGAATCACGTCAACAGCCGGCTGATCGCGCAGGATCTCCATGCCGATGGTGCCCTGACCTGCCATGACGTCCTCGTCGTCAAACGGATGGATAAACGTAGCGCCGGTCTCTTCTACAATTTCCATTGCCTTTGCATAGGCATCATCATAGCAAGAGCCGGACAGGACAACGTTTGCACCGTAGCCCTTAGTTGCGGAAACCTTGGCAATCGGGGTAGAACGCGGCATACAAATCGTAGCCGGAATGCCAATCTGTCTTGCGGCAAAAGCAACACCCTGTGCGTGGTTGCCTGCGGAAGAAGCGATGACAGATTTGAGTCCGCCTGCCTCGTAC
>NZ_JBNMHC010000095.1:0-6967 GCF_050872565.1 Butyricicoccus sp.
ATTATTGATATACGCGGCGATGTGATCGCATTCGGCGGACGTGTCATGGATGACAGCAAGCCGAAATATCTCAATTCACCGGAAACCATCGTGTTTAACAAACGACGCAATTTGTTTGCGATGAATCGGGCAAAAAAGACGAAAAGTGAATATTTTTTGCTCGCAGAGGGCTATATGGATGTCATTGCTCTGCATCAGGCGGGATTTGACAGCGCAGTAGCTTCTCTGGGAACTTCCCTGACGGAAGAACAGGCGCGGTTATTATCGCGGCACACCAAAACCGTCATCGTCTGTTACGATGCAGATACCGCCGGACAGTCGGCGGCACAGCGAGCCATTGATATTTTGAAAAAAACAGGCATTCGCGTCAAGATATTAAAGATTCCGGGAGCCAAAGATCCGGATGAATTTATCAAGGCAAAAGGGCCGGATGCATTCCGCAAGCTCATCGAGCAGTCGGATAACGACGTGCGCTATCGCATTGAAGCGGCAAAGGATAAATATGACTTTACCGAAGATGACCAACGCATTCTGTTTTTGCGTGAGGCGGCGGGAATTATCGCTTTGCTCGATAGCGAAGTGGAACAGGATGTGTACACCACATCGACGGCAAAGCTTGCAGGCGTAACGCCGGAGGCATTTCGGCAGGAAGTCAAGCAGGCAAAAATTCGTCTGCGGACGCAGGCAAAACGAAAGATGCATCGAGAAGTACGCACACCGGCTCAAGCCATACAGCCGAAAGATCGGACGATGCATTTTGAAAATGTGCGTTCTGCGCGCGCAGAAGAGGGAATTTTGTCCCTTTTGTTCTCTGACACCTCGCTGATGGAACAAATGCGGCAGGTTTTGACGCCGGATGATTTTTCTTCCCCGGAGCTGGGCAAAATATACGGTCTTTGTTCGGCACTGTATACCAGCGGCCGCACGATTGCCGTCCCTGCGTTAGAAGGAAGATTGGAACCGCAGGAAATGGATCTGCTGGTATCGGCACTGCGCGTGGATATTCCTATCGACCGCAGACAGCAGGCGATGGAGGACTACATGGCAATCATTCAGGAGCAAAAGCTCATGCGTGAGACGCAGACTGACACGGAAGAGGATCCATTGCTCAAAAAAGCGCAGATGCAGCGCAAAAATAAGAGCTTTTCAGGATAATACCGCAATACATGATTAATTTATTTGGAGGCTTAAAGAATGACACAGGACATGGATGTAAAAAAGCAGACAGCCATCAAAGAGCTTATCGCTTTAGGCAAGAAAAAGGGCAAGCTCACGCTGAAGGAAATGTCTGATGCACTGGAGTCCATCGACATGGAGTCGGATGAGCTGGATAGACTGTATGAAGAGCTGGAGAAGGCTGGCATTGAATTGCAGGGTGCTGAGGTTCTGGCAGCTCCGACAGAGTCCGAAGAGGAATTTTCTGAGGATGCTGTAGAGGAAGTCACCAAGGAAGAATTGGAAGACACCGAGTCTCTCGCAGAAGGCTTCGCTATTGATGATCCGGTGCGTATGTACTTAAAGGAGATCGGCAAGGTTGACCTGCTGACGCCGGACGAAGAAGTAGAACTGGCAAAGAAGATGCAGGCTGGCATGGAAGCCAAGGAAAAAATCAAGGAGCTGGACGAGCGTCAGCGCAACGGCGAACAGATCGATGAGAAGGAATATCAGGCACTGCGCAAGGCAATTCGCGGCGGCGAAAATGCAAAGAAGCGTCTGTCTGAGGCAAACCTGCGACTGGTTGTTTCCATTGCCAAGCGATATGTTGGCCGCGGTATGCTGTTCCTCGATTTGATTCAGGAAGGCAATCTGGGTCTGCTCAAGGCAGTAGAGAAGTTCGACTGCACCAAGGGCTTTAAGTTCTCTACGTATGCGACGTGGTGGATTCGTCAGGCAATCACTCGTGCAATTGCTGACCAGGCTCGTACCATTCGTATTCCGGTACACATGGTAGAGACCATCAATAAGGTTATTCGCGTTTCCCGTCAGCTGCTGCAGGAGCTGGGTCATGACCCGCAGCCGGAGGAAATCGCAGAAGAGATGAATATGCCGGTTGAGCGCGTGCGTGAAATCCTCAAGATTGCACAGGAGCCGGTATCTCTCGAGACCCCAATCGGTGAAGAGGAAGACAGCCATCTGGGCGATTTCATTCCGGATGATGACGCACTGGAGCCAGCAGAAGCTGCTTCGTTTACCCTGCTCAAGGAGCAGCTGGTTGAAGTGCTCAAGACGCTGACACCGCGAGAAGAAAAGGTTCTGCGCCTGCGCTTCGGCATCGAGGACGGCCGCACCCGCACGCTGGAAGAGGTTGGCAAGGAGTTCAACGTAACGCGTGAGCGTATTCGTCAGATCGAGGCGAAGGCACTGCGTAAGCTGCGCCATCCGAGCCGTTCCAAGAAGCTGAAGGATTTTCTGAACTAATATAGGAGGCGCATACCATGGTTCGGCGCGATAAACAGAATTATTATCTTGATATGGCACAGGTCGCGCTGGAGCGCAGCACCTGCCTGCGCCGCAGCTTTGGCGCTGTCATTGTAAAGAACGATGTCATTATTTCGACAGGATACAATGGCGCACCGCGTGGTCGTGCCAATTGCATCGACTTGAATTACTGCATTCGGCAGCAGCGCAATGTGCCGCGCGGCACACAGTATGAGCTGTGCCGTGCCATTCATGCGGAGGCCAATGCGATTATCGCGGCATCCCGCGAGGAGATGATTGGTTCGACGCTGTATCTCGTGGGACGCGACACACAGAGCGGCGAAATCATGCGCGACGCAGATTCCTGCCCGATGTGCAAGCGGCAGATCATCAATGCCGGTATCAGCAAGGTGGTTATCCGCCGAGACAATGACAATTATGATGTCATTGATGTCGAGGACTGGGTCAAGCATGATGAACTGCTCAGCGGTAAAATTGGATACTGATAAATAATACAGAGAAACAGAAGCGGAAAACACCGCTTCTGTTTTTTGTCTGCAACGAATCATTTGTGCGTATTGACGAAAAAATACACCTCTGATATAATGAATGTAATAAAATGAAACAATTTATTTCGCAGAGGGAGGGAAGATCATGAAATGGTCAAAGAGAGCGATAGCTGCTGCGCTGGCAGGTATGATGGCGGTCTCTATGATGCCGCAGGTTTGGGCAGCAGAAGAACCGGAACAACCGGAAGTACAAGCCACAGAGCAGCTGGAACAGGAAGATCCGATAGTATCTGAGCAGCCGGAAACTCCGGAACAGCCGGAGCAGCCGGAACAACCGGAAATTCCAGAACAGCCAGAGCAACCAGAACAGCCGGAAACACCGCAGCAGGAGCCGGTCGCCCTGCGCACGGATCATAGCCGTTTTATGTCGGGCTATCCGGATGGACGATTTGGCGTGAATGATTCCCTCACGTGGGCGCAGACCAGCGTGGTTTTGTATCAATTGCTGGCAGATCAGTCCATGGGTGATTTGCCGTGTACATATCCTGATGTAAAAGAGTCGGATTGGTTTTATCAGGCAGTTACCACCTTGGCATCCCGCGGGATTTTAACCGGTGCAGGTGATGCCTTTCATCCCAATGAAAAGATTACGCGCGGCGAGTTTATTACGCTGCTTGTGCGTTTGGTCGGCGTGGATGAAAACGCGTCCAGCTCGTTTGTCGATGTGCCGGAGACCGATCCGATATATCCGGTCGTATCGACGGCAGCACAGCGCGGTTGGATTGGCGGATACAACGACGGAACATTTCAACCGAATGCGGCTTTGACGCGTGCCGAATCGGTCTCTGTATTCAATCGTGTGCTCGGCAGAAAAATGGATGAACAGGTACAGCAGCAAGCGCAGGACTTGCGTGAATTTACCGATGTGTCAGCCAAGCATTGGGCATATGGGGCAATTTTAGAGGCGTCGATTGACCATGACGGCACCGTCAACGCGGACGGAACTGAGACATGGAACAGCTATACACCGGCATATCCGATTTCTCTCAGTTATTCCGGAAAAACGGTCACACGGCGGATTTATGAGGGCACAAAGCCGTATCATATACCGACACAAGATGACAGTGGAAAGAAAATTACGCATTGGATGACGCCGAACGGCGTTGTTGCGGACCCGATTGACCAGCCGGTATATGCGGCGGCATCGTATGTTGCTTGGGTTGCGCCAAAACTGATGACGGCGCACAACCAGTATGTCTCCGGCTATGGAAACGGAAAATTCGGACCGCAGGATGCACTCACTCGTGCACAGGCGTGCACGATTCTGTATGGTTTGCTGACAGATCAGTCGAATGGCTCGTATCCAAGCAATTTCTCCGATGTTCCATCCGGCGCATGGTATGAAAAGGCGGTAAAGACGCTCGCATCGCGTGGATTTATAGCCACTGGCGCGGCATTCCGTCCAAACGATGCGATCACACGCGGCGAATTTGTCGAGATGGTTTCGCGTTTGGTACCGTATACCAATAGCGGCGCAGAATTCAGCGATGTCAGTGCAGATCATCCGTATTATACCGCGATTATGACTGCGGCAGCACAGGGCTGGATTGGCGGTTTTGGCGATGGAACCTTCCGACCCAATGAATCGCTGACACGCACACAAGCCGTTGCTATTTTTAATAAAATCTTAGGACGTACCGGCGACAAGACGACCGAACAGCAGATGGATGAACGCTATACGTTCAGCGATGTAGCCAAGGGATTCTGGGGCTATCAGGCGATTATGGAAGCGGCAACAACGCACGCCTACAAGAAGAGCGGAGACGCGGAAGCATGGTCAGAGTATTCCCACAAGTACACCGACTCGGTATCGTGGGAAAGCTCGACCAGCGTTGTATCGGCATCGAAAATTACCAACAAGATTACCAGTACGTACAGCGGAGATTATACCCAGAAGTACAATATGGATTATTCTACCGGTTTGAAAGAATCCTATATCAACGGCAAGGGATACTCCAGCAAGACAAAATATCTGGTTTGGGTCAGCAGGCAAAATCAGAAGGTTTATGTGTTCTCCGGATCGAAGCAGAACTGGAAACTCATCAAAACGTTTATCTGCGGAACCGGCGCGGACAAGACGCCGACACCGACTGGTGTGACGTACATCACCTACCGAGAAAAAGGCTGGAATCATGATACCTATTCCTGCAAGCCGGTTGTGCGGTTCTATCCGAATACCGGATATGCGTTCCATTCACGGTTGTATTATCCGAACTATAACGGCTTAAAGGACAAGCGCATTGGCTTCCCGATTTCTGCCGGATGTGTGCGCATGTTGGACACGGATATTACGTATCTGTACAAGAACATTCCGAACAACAGCACGGTTGTGATCTACTAAACAAAAACTTTGCAAAAAGCAAGAAGAACCAAAAAAACGCAGTCCGTTATGGACTGCGTTTTTGCTGTATGTACGGAGAAATTAGTCTGCGTAAGAGAGCAGGGTTTCTACATCCTTGCGGCGCGGTGCCTTTGGCTCCTCGTCCGGATAACCGATAGCAATCAGAGCGGCAATTTCCTGATCTTCCGGAATGTTCAGATACTTCTCCAGCTCATGGCGATGGAAGATACCCATGATGACGGTGCCGAGGCCGTGGTCGTGTGCGGACAGGCACAGGGTCTGTGCAGCAATACCGGCATCGTACATCTGCCAGCCTTCGCCGCGGTCGGTGGTAAAGGAGCCGTCGCGCTCATAGCCGGAACGGTTCTTGATAAAGGTCTGCACGATGAGCATCGGTGCGGTGGAAACCGTCTTTGCATTGAACGGCGCATACTCTGCTGCCAGCTTATCAATGGCTTCTCTGCCCTCTACGACGATGTAACGGGAGATCTGCGTATTTTTCCAAGACGGCGCATAGGCTGCGTCAGCGATTACTTCTTCCAGAAGCTCATGCGGTACCGGTGTGTCCTTGTAATGACGGATGCTGCGGCGGCCGCGGATGCATTCTTTTGCGTTCATAGGGAAATCCTCCTTTGATTTCGTTGTGTCATATTTGACTGTTTTCAGTATACGACAAAGTGCCGCGGAATGCAATGAAAAAAACATCCCCGAACAGAGAGACGTTCGGGGATACATGGGGACTTATTGCCGCAATTGAGATAATTTGCGATACAGGATAAGATGTACGATGCTGAGCACGGCACTGATAATCAAAGACGCGGCGTAGACATAGAGCCAAATGGGATAGGCGTTGTCCGTCAGGTCAATGAGTGCGCCTTGGAAAACCAGACCGACACCGAGACCGATTAAAAGCAAAATATGCGTAATAATATCCGGGATGATATTTAACTTGCCTTTGATGAGTCCCAGACGGGCAATGCTGCATAGAATAATCGCGGGGGCGATAAAAGCAAATGCCGCCGCATAGCCAAAATACTGCATGAGTTGCGTGAGTGTGTTCATGATACCATGTCCTTTCTATAACAAGGGTATCATAAACCAAATGAGGATGATTGTCAAAGACCAGCGTTATTTTGTCGGCGGTGTTTTGCTCAGGTCAACCACGGTGTTGATTTCGACAGTCGCGCGCGCCTCCGGCGCATGATTTTCGTCATCCTTGTCAGAGGTGTTCTTGTACTGTTCTACCGTACCATCGCAGACGAGCTGAATCGTCTGTCCGCCGGTAATACTAGCACTGAGTGCAGCTGCATCAAACTGATAATTTTCCGGAGAATCATCTAATTTTCCATATGGCTTGGATACATACTGGAAAGTAGGATTCTCACCTGTGGTTGTCACAGCGATAAAACCAAAAGCTACGCGCGTTTCCGGTAAATCCTTCGGAATTACATAGCAGGTATACTGCACAAGCTGCTGGGTGGAGCTGTCGTAATTGTCTCGCAGAGACTGAACGGCATTTTCATCCGTGCTGGTATCCGCGAGAATCGCCTCTGCGACTTTTGCGCTGACGACTTCCAGTGTAGGGTCTTTCTGTTCTGCGGTTTTGGTCTGTCCGCAGGCGGTGAGCAGGACGGCACAA
>NZ_JBNMHC010000096.1:0-6950 GCF_050872565.1 Butyricicoccus sp.
CCCTGCGCGGCTGCGCAGGGATGCAACGAGCTTGTTGTTCACATCCGTCTTTCCCGTGAGAAATTGGATTCTTGCGGGGCAGTCCATGTGCAGTCAGCAGCGGTTTGCAGTGAGAAGAAGCCTTCTTCCTGCGCACCGATAGTATACTAACTATACCACAGATCGCCGAAAAAGTACATGGGAATGCTGTTGATTACGCCTCACCTTCGAGAACGCGCTGGTTGTCCAGATGTAATTCATAGCGGACGCGGTCAGCGATGGTCAGAATCAGCTCGCGGTTTGGCGGACGGCGCACAGAGCTAAAGCCTGCCATGCGTCCACCGGAACGCTTCCATGCGATTTCCACAGCATTTCGGATGTCGCGTTCTACACTTGTCCATGTCGTGTGATATTTCCGCGCGACAGCCGGATACAGAATTTTGGTCACCGACTCTGCGACAGAAGGATCTTCCAGCGTCATGAGAATACATTCTCGTGCATATCGATAACCGGCGACATGCGCGGGCAAGTGCAGACTGTTGATGATCTGCGTGACACGGCGCGAGACATCGTAGACAGATGGCTGTCGACTATCGGAGGAAAACCGACGCGGGGTGCAGCCGTACCGCATGATAAGCTCCACAAGGGCTGGCAAGTCAATCGGCTTGCGCAGGAAAAAGCTGACACCGAGTCGGTCGCATTCTGCCACGGTATGCGTCGAGGCAAACGAGGAGAGAACGAAGATGACAGGACATTGTTCCGCCGGCAGGCTGTGCAGCTCCTTGAGAACAGAGAGTGCGTTGTTGCCGGGGATCATCAAGTCAATCAGCAGGGCATCAGGCTGTTCCCGTAGGATCATATCAGTTAATCCATCGCCGGAAGTGTAGATGCCAGTAATCGACAATTCTGCTGAGGACTCGATAGCCGATGAGAGCGCACGGGTGAAGATAGAATCGTCCGATGCAATCATGATACGAGTGAGCGATAACATAATAAAATCCCTTTCTTATAAAATTTTTGCTTTGCGTATGGTATGTATGCTTTGTGTATATACTATACCGGAATTTGCAAAAATGAACAAGAACGGAGTTGTACAAAAAGTTGCTCAAATCGGAGGATCGACAAAAGTGAGTTGTAACGAATTGCCGTGGATAAATCCAAGATTTTAGAGAAAAAAGCGAGAATTTGCACGAATCAAAAAGGTGTTTGCCATCGGTGAAAATGACGATAAACTGCTATATTTATATTATCGAGTAAATTCGACAAACAGCAAAAAAGACAACAGATCCCTCGAAAATCTCGGGGGATCTGTATAAAATGCGCGATTACTCTTTGTTGGCCAGGCGTGCCTGAACCTCATCAAAGGTAGCAAGAACGTCTGCGGACGGAGCTGGCGTCGCCAAGCTAACAACGACATTGACGAGCAGAGCCAGGACAAATGCCGGCAGCAGCTCATAGATACCAAAAATGCCGCCCATCGGTGCAATCAGGAATTTCCAAACGAATACCATGATGCCGCCAACGATCATACCGGACAGGGCACCCTGTAAGGTGGAACGCTTCCAGAACAATGCCAGCAGGACAATCGGGCCGAAGGTTGCGCCGAAGCCAGCCCAAGCGAACGATACGATCTTAAATACCGAGCTGTCCGGATTGCGAGCCAAGAATACAGCAATGACAGCAATGACAACGACGGTCAGACGAGCGATTGCGATGTTCTGCTTCTGGGTCAGCTTGACGCCAAACAGATCCTGCAGCAGGTTCTGCGAGAAGCTGGAAGAAGCAGCGAGCAGCTGCGAGTCAGAGGTAGACATCGTGGATGCCAGAATACCCGACAGAATCACACCGGCAATGACAGCTGCGAGAATGCCGTGGCTGCTGATGAGCTGTGCAACGGTGATAATGATGCGCTCCGGATCAGCCAGTACCGGCAGCGCACCGGCCTTGGTCATGCCCAGACCGGCAATACCGATAAAGACAGCGACAGCCATCGAAATGACAACCCAAACGGTTGCAATGCGGCGAGAAGTCTTGATCTTCTTGTCATCCTCAGTTGCCATAAAGCGCAGCAGAACGTGCGGCATACCAAAGTAGCCGAGACCCCATGCCAGCATGGAGAACGAGGTCAGCGCACCGTAAGCGGAGGAAGAACCAGTCTCCGGATCGTAAACGCTGGTCAGGCTCAGATAGCCCGGCAGAGCGCGTGCGTTGGTGAGAACGGCGTCCATGCCGCCAGCCATGTGTGTGGCGTAAATCACAACGATGACAATAGCAATCGTCATGACAATGGACTGAATCAAGTCAGTGGTGCTGGCTGCCAAGAAACCGCCCAGTGCACAGTAGCCGACAATAATTGCCGCGCTGACAATCATAGCAATCATGTAGTTTACGCCGAACAGCTGGTTAAACAGCTTGCCGCAGGCAGCAAAGCCGGAAGCAGTGTACGGAATAAAGAAGATGATAATGATGACAGCAGCGACGGAAGAAAGAATGTGCTTTTTGTCACCATAACGATCTGCGAAGAAATCCGGAATCGTGATCGAATTGGTGGTGTGGGTGTACACACGAATGCGGCGTGCCACAAGAAGCCAGTTGAGATAGGTACCGATTGCCAGACCGATTGCCGTCCAAGCGGCATCGGCAACGCCAGTCAGATACGCAACGCCCGGCAGACCCATGAGCAGCCAGCTGCTCATATCGGATGCCTCCGCACTCATAGCGGTGACCAGCGGGCCGAGCTTTCGACCGCCGAGATAAAAATCGTCAGTGTTCTTGTTTTTGTTGGACATGCGGAAACCGATGTACAACATCATTGCGAGGTAAGCCACAATCGCAACGACAATAATAACGTTAGACATGTTTCGTACTCCTTTTGTGAAAGTATCATACTTGCTTATTCTAGCATAAAAAAGACCAAACGAAAATATAGAACGAATACTAGAATAAAGTTTGTACTATACAGACAAAAGAAAACGCATTTTAGACAAATACGCGGGTAAAATGCCGGGTTATTTCGCTTTATATGCGCTTAAAAATAGCGGAAGTTCTGTACCGGAATACTGATACAAAGAGTAATCGCCATTGCAGATACACCAATCATAAATCATGGCGCGCTCCAGCATCGCGTAAGCTTTGATGATTTCGTTGACGGAAACATCCGTGCGCAGCTGTCCGCGGCTCTGTCCTTCGATCACGATTCGACGCAAAACGCGGTAGTACGTTCGGCTCTGATTGAGCAGATGCCGGTCTCCATACGTAATGAGCTGAGAAGAGTACATCTGTGCGAGCAAATCCATCGGCACGCTGTTTTCAATCATGAGAAACAGCTCGTGATTGAGATACATGAGCTTGTCAAAGCTGTTCATTTCCGGATCCATGTCCTGCATCAGCTGCTCATATTTCGCATCAAATAAATAGGAAAGAGAGGAGAGCAGAGCATCTTTGCTGTCAAAATAATGGTAAAAAGAGCCTTTGGATGTCTCCGAGCGCTCGACAATTTCTTCAATCGTTGTGCCTTCATATCCCTTTTCATAAAATAGCGACCATGCAGCATCGACGATGCGGCCTTTGGTGTTGCGGGCATCCTTTTTTGCCATGCAGCAGACCTCCTGTTTCTTTTTTGTCTCTATTATACGGCAGAAAAATCCGGTTAGACAAGAGAAAAGTTTACAAATACAGGGGATTTGTTTACAAAAAGTTTCTTGTAGTTACCTGGAAAAACAAGTAAAGTAAACATATGGTACACAAACAGAGAGGAGATGGCATAAATGACGATGGAAAAATACAACATTTTCTTTGACAGCCCGGTGGGCTTGCTGTCCGGCACGTTGGATTTATGTCAGACAGACTGCGGTTTGACAGGACATATTACGATGATGGGACATGGAACCAATATTACCGACGGAAATATCATCGATGACAAGCGGGATTTTTATGGAACCGTTTGGCTCCGAGAGGAAGAAGTGCCGTTTCATGCCCAGGGCGTGCTGGAGGACGGCATGTTGGAGCTGGATATGAACATTGGATCTCAGCTGTTTCCGCTCACGGGATTTCCGGTTCCGACGGCATGAGCTGTTGCACGAAGCGGGGAGGACTGGTATAATAAAACCAGTTTTTTATCTCAAGGAGGCTTCCTGTATGGCACGCACGAGCACAATCGAACGCAACACAAACGAGACCAAAATTAAGCTGTCGCTGAATCTGGACGGAACCGGCAAGGCGAATATTGACAGCGGCGTGGGTTTCTTCGATCATATGATGAATGGATTTACCCGACATGGACTGTTTGATGTCGATCTCAAGGTCAAGGGCGATCTGGAGGTTGATTGTCATCATACTATCGAAGATACCGGCATTGTTCTCGGCAATGCGATCCGCGAGGCAGCCGGCGATAAGAAGGGCATCAAGCGCTATGGTTCCTGCATTCTTCCGATGGATGAGGCACTGGTTCTGTGCGCCGTAGATCTGTCCGGTCGTCCGTATTTGGTCTTTGACGGCGAGTTTACCGCTGACCGCTGCGGAGATATGGATACCGAGATGGCACGCGAATTTTTCTATGCGGTATCCTATGGCGCGGCGATGAACCTGCACATCAAGGTGCTGTACGGTTCCAACAACCATCATATTATGGAGGCAATGTTCAAGGCATTTGCCAAAGCACTGGATGCCGCAACCATGTATGATGAGCGCATCACAGACGTGCTGTCCACCAAGGGCACGTTGTAAAATCTGAGACAGAACAAAAATGCTTCTCCATGTGTGATGGGGAAGCATTTTTTGTGTCTGTATTACTGCATGTGCAGAAAATATTCATGAATTGCTGTGTTGTCGTCTAATTCCGGATGGAACGCCGTGACGAGCTGATTTCCCTGCTGTGCGGCGACGATGTTGCCGTCTACTGTCGCTAAAATCTGCGTATCCCCCTGTACAGAGGCGATATACGGCGCACGGATAAAGGTCATCGGCAGAACGCCTAACGTGTCAAACGTGTGTTCCGTATGAAAGCTGCCGAGCTGTCTGCCATAGGCATTGCGCTTGACAGAAATATCCATCGTTGCAAAGCATGGCTTGCCGCCGTCTACCTGCTTGGCAAGCAAAATAAGACCGGCGCAGGTACCTAATACCGGCATTCCATCTGTGATGCGCTGCTTGAGCGGCTCCAATAGTTCCAGCTCGGTGAGCAGTTTGCGCATGACTGTGCTCTCGCCGCCCGGCAGAATCAGCCGATCCATCGGCTGGAATAAATCACGCTTTTGCCGAATTTCAAAATGCGGCACGTGAAGCCGATCCAATACAGCGGCGTGTTCCGCAAAGGCGCCCTGTACCGCCAGAATACCTACCGCCATCTTACTTGCCTCTTTCCGCCATCAGCAGAGCAATTTCATTTTCATTGATGCCGACCATGGCTTCGCCCAAATCTTCGGACAGCTTGGCAATCAGCTTGGCATCGGTGTAGTTGGTGACAGCCTGTACAATCGCAGCGGCGCGCTTTGCCGGATTGCCGGACTTGAAGATGCCGGAGCCGACGAACACACCTTCTGCACCCAGCTGCATCATCAGAGCGGCATCAGCCGGAGTGGCAACGCCGCCAGCGGCAAAGTTGACAACCGGCAGTCTGCCGTTTTCATGCACATAGCGCAGTAAATCGACCGGTACTTGCAGCTGCTTCGCTGCTTCAAACAGCTCATCTTCGCGCAGATTTTGTACGCGGCGGATTTCTGCATTCATCGCACGCATGTGACGAACTGCCTGTACGACATCACCGGTGCCCGGCTCGCCCTTGGTGCGAATCATGGATGCGCCTTCTTCAATGCGGCGCAGTGCTTCGCCAAGATCTCGCGCACCGCATACAAACGGTACCTTGAACTGGGTCTTGTCAATATGATATACATCGTCAGCCGGAGAAAGCACTTCGCTCTCATCAATATAATCAATTTCGATGGCTTCGAGCACCTGTGCTTCCACAAAATGGCCGATGCGGCACTTTGCCATGACCGGAATAGAAACCGCTTCCTGAATGCCGCGGATCATCTTCGGGTCGCTCATGCGGGATACGCCGCCAGCTGCGCGGATGTCAGCCGGAATGCGCTCCAGTGCCATAACGGCACAGGCACCGGCTTCTTCTGCGATTTTTGCCTGCTCCGGCGTGGTGACATCCATGATAACGCCGCCCTTGAGCATCTGAGCCAACTCTTTATTTAACTGGTATCTGTTTTCCATGATAGGAAACCTCCTTCAGGTCTTTACTTTTTGGATGTCACCCAGTATAATGCTGTTGTGGCATGAAGAAAATGCCCAATTAAAAGATATTCAGTCAGGTCAGATTGGAGAAAAGAACAGTTGTGATTACCTATAATCTTATGAATAGCGGGTCAGATTCGCTGTACGCCTACCTGTGTAAAAGCATCAAAAATGATATTTTGCATGGAACACTCAAGAAGGGAGAACGGCTGCCGTCCAAGCGCGCATTCGCGTCCAATCTCGGTGTCAGTGTCGTTACTGTAGAAAACGCATATGCACAGTTAATTGCGGAAGGATACATTTATTCCATCCCGAAACGGGGATTTTATGTCGCAGATTTCAGTGATCTGGCAGCAGAGCCGCAGCAAAAAACACCGACATTTTCTCAGGAAATGATTCCGCTTACCGGCGGAGACAGCTCGTATTTTGCTGACTTTTCCAGCAATCAAACTTCTTCTGACCTGTTTCCGTTTACGATCTGGTCTAAGGTCATCCGAGAAATTCTCAATGACAGCCGCGTGCAGCTCATGACAAATTCTCCGTGCGGCGGTATTTTTGCGCTGCGCGAGAGCATCGCGCGGTATTTGAAGGATTTCCGCGGCATGACGGTTCGTCCAGAACAGATTATCATCGGCGCAGGTACAGAATATTTGTATGGTCTGCTCATTCAGCTGCTTGGAAATGATAAGATATATGCCGTGGAAAACCCCGGTTATCGCAAGCCAGAGCGC
>NZ_JBNMHC010000097.1:0-6859 GCF_050872565.1 Butyricicoccus sp.
AGCAGCATTCCTGATTCTGTTTATCAATGCGGTTTTGCAGAGCCGCTCGTCTAAAATTATCAGCGGTATCGAGTAAGGAGGAAACAAGCTGTGAAAAAACAATCATCCGGAGCTGTCAAATGGCTTCTGATCGCAGTGAGCATCCTGTTTCTCGTTGTGATGTTGGTACTGCCGCTGGTATATGTGCTGGTTACGGCGTTCCGTCAGGGCATTCAGCCGTTCTTGGCGGCAGTCACGGACAAATATGCACTGAAATCGGTGCAGCTGACAATTGAGGCGACACTGTTTGCTGTGGTACTCAATACCATTTTCGGATTGTTCGCCGCATGGAGCATCACAAAATTTCAGTTCCGTGGAAAGAAAGTGATTTCTACTCTGATTGATCTTCCGCTTACGGTTTCTCCGATTATTGCAGGCTTAATCTTTGTTTTGACCTATGGCAGACAGAGCAGCTTATATCCGCTCCTCAAGAGCATGGACATCAAGATTATTTATGCCGTTCCGGGCATTATTATGGCGACTGTCTTTGTGACGTTTCCGTTTATCTCCCGCGAGATCATTCCGGTGTTGACGGCGGCGGGAACAGAGGAAGAAGAAGCTGCTGCACTGATGGGTGCAAAGGGCTGGACGATTTTCAGTAAAGTTACTTTCCCGCATATGCGGTGGGCACTGCTGTACGGCATTGTCTTGTGCACCGCTCGTGCGATGGGCGAATTCGGTGCCGTATCGGTTCTTTCCGGACATCTGAGAGGCAAGACCAACACGATGCCGCTGTATATTGAGCTGCTGTATCAGGGCTATGATTTTACCGGTGCTTTTGCCATGTCGGCAATCTTGGTTGTCATGGCGATCATCATTCTGGTTCTGCGCAGCGTGCTGGAGTACCGAGGAAAGAAGAACGAGGAGTAAGCAATGGAAAAACAATATTATGTGCAGATGAAGGGTGTCAATAAGAGCTTTGGCAACTTTCAGGCATCAAAAAATATCAATTTTGGAATTGAAAAAGGCAAGCTCGTCGGTCTGCTCGGTCCGTCCGGCTCCGGTAAAACAACCATTCTTCGTATGCTGGCGGGTCTGGAAACCGCAGACAGCGGCGACATCTTGATTGACGGAAAAGTGGTCAACGATG
Organism: Butyricicoccus sp.; assembly: GCF_050872565.1. Lineage (GTDB taxonomy): Bacteria > Bacillota > Clostridia > Oscillospirales > Butyricicoccaceae > Butyricicoccus_A. The sequence goes on from NZ_JBNMHC010000097.1 coordinate 1,130, forward strand.
TACCGGCGAGCAAGCGAGGCATTGGATTTGTCTTTCAGAGCTATGCGCTGTTCCGCTACATGACGATTTATGATAACGTAGCGTTTGGCCTGAAAATACAGAAGTGGCCGAAACAGCGCATCAAAGAGCGTGTACAGGAAATGCTCAAGCTGGTCGGTTTGGAAGGCTTAGAGAATCGGTATCCAAATCAGCTTTCCGGCGGACAGCGGCAGAGAATTGCCTTTGCCCGTGCGCTGGCACCGCAGCCGCAGCTGCTGCTGCTCGATGAGCCGTTTGCGGCGATTGATGCCAAGGTTCGCTTGGAACTTCGCAGCTGGCTGCGCGAGATGATTTCTTCTGTCGGTGTAACAAGTATTTTCGTTACCCACGATCAGGATGAAGCCATTGAAGTTGCGGACCAGATTATCATTACCAATCAGGGACAAATTGAACAGATTGGTTCTCCAAAAGACATTTATCGCACGCCGCACACCCCATTTGTGGCGCAGTTTATCGGACAGTCCTCTGTTGTAGAGAACTTCCAAAAGTTTTCCGGTTTTGAAAATGCAGATGTCCGTGCGAAGCACGCAGCTGTTCGACCGGAATATATCACGGTGACAAAGCAGGGCGAATACCTCAAATATCCAATCGGTTCGGAAGAGGGCGTGGTAGAATCTACAGCGTTCCGCGGAAGCGAAATTGAGCTGAAGATTCGCGTCAAGGACAGTGTTCTCACTGCAAAGCGACTGCTGGACGAAGCACCGATTGAAGTAGGAGAAAACGTCAAAGTATTTATTTATCGTGTCTATGCCTTCGATGACGAAAAGGCATATGTCATTGAGAATGCGGCGCTGACATCGCCGGATTCCGTATTTATCTAACAGGAGGTGTTTTTGTGAAGACCGTTCAATTGGAAACAGATATTCTGATTCTTGGCGGCGGTGCAGCAGGCTGCTATGCAGCGATGACTGTACAGAAACAGGCACCGAATGCAAAGATCTTGATTCTGGAAAAAGCGGACATTCGCCGCAGCGGTTGCCTGGCAGCTGGCGTCAATGCGCTCAATGCATATATCGTTCCGGGAAAGACGCCGGAATTTTATGTAGACTACGCGAAAAAGGATGCGCACGGCATCGTGCGAGAGGATTTGCTCCTCAGCATGAGTGAGCGTCTGAATCAGGTAACTCATCATCTGGAGGAATTGGGCTTAGTTATTCTGAAAGATGAAAAGGGAAATTACGTCACACGCGGCAATCGAAACATTAAGATCAATGGTGAAAATATTAAGACGATTTTGGCAGACGCCGTTAAGAATTGTCCGAATGTCACGGTTCTCAACCATGTCAATGCTATTGACTATATTGTCAAAGACAATACCATACAGGGCGTATTTGCCAACGCGGTATTGGAAGAAAAGCTGTACGCCATCAGCTGCAAGGCATGTATCTGTGCCACCGGCGGCGCGGCTGGCTTGTATCGTCCGAACAATCCGGGATTTTCTCGTCACAAGATGTGGTACCCGCCGTTTAATACCGGCGCAGGCTATGCGATGGGCATTCGTGCCGGTGCAGAGATGACAACGTTTGAGATGCGATTTATCGCTCTGCGATGCAAGGACACCATCGCCCCGACCGGTACGCTGGCACAAGGCGTCGGCGCCAAGCAGGTCAATGCACACGGCGAAGTCTACGAACAGAAATACGGTTTGACGACTTCTCAGCGCGTGTACGGCACAGTGATGGAAAACCGAGAAGGCCGCGGTCCTTGTTATTTGCGCACCAAGGGTATTACCAAGGAACAGGCAGACAGCTTGAAAAAGGCATATCTCAACATGGCTCCGTCTCAGACCCTCAAGTGGTTGGAAAACGGCAGCTCGCCGGATGAAGAAAATGTCGAAATCGAAGGCACTGAGCCGTATATCATCGGCGGACATACCGCGAGTGGATATTGGGTCGATGCCAAGCGTATGACAACGGTACACGGCTTGTTTGCAGCCGGTGATGTCGCTGGCGGAAGCCCGCAGAAGTATGTGACCGGTGCACTGGCAGAGGGCGAAATCGCCGGTGAAGCAGCTGTTGCTTATCTTGCCGGAGAGCAGGGAAGCATTCCGGATACCTTCATCAACGAAAAGCAGACCGAGATTGCCTCGTATTTTTCCAACACGTCGATGTTTACCACAGAAGATTTGGAAGAAGCCATGCAGGGTGTCATGGATCAGTACGCAGGCGGTATCCGCACCGACTATGGATTTACAGAATCCGGTTTGGCTCTGGCAGACAAAAAGATCTTGCGCTTGATTACCTTGAGCGACAGCGTACATGTTTCAGACATGCAGGAGCTGACTCGCCTGTTTGAGCTGAAAGAACGACTGCTTGTCTGTCGCGTGGTTATTGCCCATCTGGCAGATCGAAAGGAAACACGCTGGCACTGCTTTGCAGAAAATCTGGATCATCCGGAGACAGATGACAGCTGGTTGAAATATGTCAATTCTCGATATGAAAATGGAGAGATTCATATGATTCATCGAGAGTTAACAGGGAGGTATGAAGTCTATGAGCATTCAAATTGACCGGACAAAGTGTGTTGGCTGCGGTCAGTGCGCAGAGATTTGTCCCGGCACATTGATTCGCATGACGCAGAAAAAGGCAGAAATGCGATACCCGATGGAATGCTGGGGCTGCGCGTCCTGTGTCAAGGAATGTCCGGCACATGCGATTTCCCTGTACTTAGGAGCAGATATTGGCGGCGCAGGATGCCGCATGACAGTAAAAAAAGACGGCAGTTTGCTGCACTGGATCGTCAGCCGACCGGATGCGTCGGAAGAGACCATTACCGTAGATAGCCGAAATGCGAATCAATATTGATTGGAGTTGAAGACGATGAGTGAATTTTCCCACCTCGACCAATTAGAGGCAGAGGCAATTTATATTATGAGAGAAGTGGCAGCCGAGTGTGAGCGTCCGGTTATGCTGTATTCCATCGGCAAGGACAGTTCGGTTATGCTGCATCTGGCTATGAAGGCATTCTATCCGGAAAAGCCGCCATTCCCGTTCCTGCACGTAGATACCACTTGGAAGTTTAAGGAAATGATCGAATTCCGTGACCGCAAGGCAAAGGAACTCGGCATTGACATGCTGGTTTACACCAACCAGGACGGCGTGGCAAAGGGCATTAACCCGTTTGACCACGGTTCTGCGTATACCGATATTATGAAGACGCAGGCACTCAAGCAGGCACTCAAGAAGTATGGCTTCACCGCAGCATTCGGCGGTGGCCGTCGAGACGAAGAGAAGTCTCGCGCCAAGGAACGTATTTTCTCGTTCCGTAACGAAGCACAGGCTTGGGATCCGAAAAATCAGCGTCCAGAGATGTGGAAGCTGTACAACACCAAGATTCACAAGGGCGAAAGCATTCGCGTATTCCCGTTGTCCAACTGGACAGAAAAGGATATTTGGCAGTACATTCAGCGCGAGAACATCGACATCGTACCGCTGTACTTTGCAGCAGAGCGTCCGGTTGTCGAGCGCGATGGCAACCTCATCATGGTTGATGATGACCGCATGAGACTGCTGCCGGGCGAAAAACCGATGATGAAGAGCGTGCGTTTCCGTACGTTGGGATGCTATCCGCTGACTGGCGGCGTAGAATCCACGGCAACGACTCTTGATGAAGTTATTTCTGAAACATTATCCGCCGTTACCTCTGAACGAACCAGCCGCGTGATTGATAAGGAAGCAGCCGGAAGCATGGAGCGTAGAAAGAGAGAAGGTTATTTCTAATGAAGAATCTGTTAAAGTTTATTACCTGCGGCAGTGTGGATGACGGTAAATCCACACTGATCGGACATATTTTGTACGACACCAAAAAGCTGTATACGGACCAGGAACAGGCACTGGAGCTGGACAGTAAGGTCGGCAGCCGCGGCGGCGAGATTGACTACTCTCTGCTGCTGGATGGTCTGATGGCAGAGCGTGAGCAGGGCATTACCATTGACGTTGCCTATCGCTATTTCACCACAGACAACCGCAGCTTTATCGTAGCGGACACACCGGGTCATGAAGAATACACCAGAAACATGGCTGTTGGCGCATCGTTTGCTGATCTGGCAATCATTCTGGTCGATGCATCGCAGGGCGTGCTCGTGCAGACCCGCCGTCATGCACGAATCTGTGCGCTGATGGGCATTCGTTACTTCGTCTTTGCCCTCAACAAGATGGACCTTGTTGGCTACAGCGAGGAGACCTTCCGCAAGATTGAGGCAGATATTCAGGCTCTGGCAGAAGAACTCAAGCTGTACAGCGTTAAGATCATTCCGGTATCTGCAACGGCAGGCGACAACCTGACCAAGCATTCGGAGCAGATGCCGTGGTACACCGGCACAACCCTGCTGGATTATCTGGAAAATGTAGATATTGATGAGGCATCGCATGAGGAAGGCTTCTATATGCCGGTACAGCGCGTATGCCGTCCGAATCATACCTTCCGCGGTTTCCAGGGTCAGATTGAAGCAGGCGAAATTTCCGTCGGTGACGAAATCCATGTACAGCCGAGTGAAGAGAGTGCCCATGTTAAGTCGATTTTGATCGGCGACAAGGATGCACAGACCGCTCGTGCCGGTCAGCCGGTAACCATTCAGCTGGATCGTGAGATTGACGTCTCCCGCGGCCGCGTTCTGACCAAGGACAGCCATATTTCCTGCGCAAAGGCATTCCAGGCTACTCTGCTGTGGATGGATGACGATGCACTGACTGAGGGCAAGGAATACTTTGTCAAGGTTGGCACCCGCACGATTCCGGGCGAAATTCGCTCGATCCGCTATAAGACCGATGTAAACACCGGCGAGCAGGTACAGGCACACAGCCTCAAGAAGAACGAGATCGCTTACTGCGACATCACGGTAGCAGAAGAGATTCCGGTAGATACCTTTGAAAACCACAAGACGCTGGGCGAAGTTCTGTTTATTGACCGTGTCACCAACATGACCTCTGCGTGCGGCGTGGTAGAAGCGCTGGTACAGAATTCCTCCGCAGATCGCACCGTACAGTTCCAGAGCGAGGATGGCACCGTTAAGACCCATCTGTTCGAGACGGTTTACATGCAGCTGGATTCCGGTCTGGTTGGCCGTTACGATCCGCAGGGCGTTCAGTTCAAGATTGGCGATAAGCTGCCGCTGACTGGCGAAGGTTATGCATATCCGGACAGCTTTGACATCATTGCCCGCGAGAGCAAGCAGGTTGTTCGCATCATCAATGGTATCTATGCAGAGGTTCTGCCGCTGGCAGAGTATCAGGTAGACGGTGTTCCGCTGGTTGATGCCTATGGCAATGCGATTGCTGTATCGACGCAGGACGCACTGGAAGAGTATTTGACTGCAGTTACGCAGGACGAAGCAAAGCTCAATGCGCTGCTGCATTTTGAGACCTTCCGTAAGATTGTTTTTCGCAACGGTGAAGCAGAAGATTACGTAATTTAATAGGAAAAACCGATTGATTCCACAGCCGGCAGTTTGTCTGAGAAATAGGACAAGCTGCCGGTTTTTATAGACAGGGGATTTTGTGTAAAAGTAACCTATTGTATCGGTGGGAATTATGCTATACTATATACGCTAGACTTTTTTGGAAAGGTGAATGCCATGTCGGTTGATTTTGATACGGTCATAGAGCGCAGAGGAACCAATTGCTTTAAGTACGATTTCGCACGGGAAATGGGAATGCCGGAGGATGTGCTTCCGCTGTGGGTTGCTGATATGGA
>NZ_JBNMHC010000098.1:0-6818 GCF_050872565.1 Butyricicoccus sp.
CACCATTTACGACCGCAGCCTGCGCGCAGACGGCGTTACCGCTAAAATGTCGCAGACACTGGAAGGCACCGTTGCTCTGCTTGGCTTCGGCAACATCGGCTGTGAATTTGCCAAGCTGCTCAGCGTCTTCCCGGTCAAAGTCATTGCTTACGATCCATATCCAAACTATCAGGCAGCTAACGCGTTGGGCGTAGAAATCGTTGATTTAGAAACCGCTGTTCGCACCGCAGACATCATCAGTCTGCATCTGCCAGCAGTCAAGACCATGAAGGATTTCATCTGCAAAGATGTCATTGATTTGATGAAAGACGGTGTATACATCATCAACACCAGTCGCGGCTACGTGGTCAACGAACATGATTTGGCAGACGCCCTGCGTTCCGGTAAGATCGCCGGTGCAGCACTGGATGCCTTCAAGGTAGAGCCGTTTGATCCGGATTCCGAGCTGAAGACGCTGCCGAACGTCGTTCTGACACCGCATTCTGCGGCAGTCTCTACGCAGGCGGTACGCATGGTATTTAATCATTGTGCCGGTGTCATTGCCTCGTATATGCGCGGTGAACAGCCACGCAGCTTACTCAATCCAGAGTACGCAAAGCACAGATAATTAGCATAAAAACTAGTATAAAAAGGAGAATACATGATGAACAAGGTAAAAGTTGGCGTCGTAGGTTACGGTACCATCGGTCAGCGTCTGGCTGACGGCGTGGTACGCATGGGAGATATGGAACTGGTCGGTGTGGCAAACCGCACCCCGAATCTGGGCGTTCGTGCCCTGAAGGAAAAGGGTATGCCGTACGATCTGTATATGTCCGACCCGAAGTATGCCGATGCCTATGCAGAAGCTGGTATTCCGGTATGCGGCACCATGGAAGATCTGTCAGAAAAGTGTGATATTCTGCTCGACGCAACGCCGGCAGGTGTCGGCGCAGAAAACAAGAAGCTGTTTGAGCGCATGGGCAAGCCGTGCATCTTCCAGGGCGGCGAAAAGAACGATGTCGCAGACGTCTTCTTCCACGGTTATGCAAACTACGAAAAGGGTCTGGATAAGCAGTTCTTGAAGCTGACTTCCTGCAACACAACTGGTCTGATTCGTGCCGTTGACTGCCTCGACCGCAACTGCGGCGGCATTGAGCGCGTAGCCATCACGATTATCCGCCGTGTTGCTGACCCGGGCGACTACCATCGCGGACTGACCAATGCACTGAAGATTGACAAGGCTCCTTCTCATCAGGCCGTTGACCTCATGACCATCATGCCGCATGTAGAAGCTACCGGTATTCTGGTTCACACACCGGTTACCCACGGTCATATCATCACCATTACCGCTCAGGGCAAGCAGAAGATCACCAAGGAACAGGCACTCAAGGCATTTGAGACCCATGACCGCATCCGTGTTGTCCGCATTGCAGACGGTTTCCTCGGCAATGCCTCTATGTTCAAGTATGCCCGTGACCTCGGCAACCCGCGCGGCGATATGTACGAAATCGGTCTGTGGGAAGAATCTATCGTAGAATACGGCGATCAGATTATGTTCGCGATTTATATCCCGCAGGAAGCTGTCACCATTCCGGAGACACTGGACGGTGTACGCGCCGCGCTGCACATGCAGGATACCATGGAAGAAGCAACCGCTAAGACGAATGAATATCTGGGGATGGCAAAATGGAAATAAAAATGAACGCCCTGCGCGGGCTTGATATTGCAGGCAAGAAAATTCTGTTCCGTCCGGACATCAATTCTCCGATTGATCCGGCTACGAAAAAGATTGTCAACGAGAACCGGCTGAAAAAGAACGCGGTTACGCTGAAATACATGCTGGAAAACGGCGCTGCTGTCGCTCTGATTGCTCATCAGGGTGACACGCAGGACTATCAGAATCTGATTCCGCTCGAAGAACACGCACAAAAGCTGTCTGCCTTGACCGGTTATCCGGTACATTATATTGATGATGTTTGTGGTCCAGCAGCAATTGAAGCCGTGAAAAACCTGCCGGCAGGTGAGGCAATTATTTTGGGCAACCTGCGGTATCTGGGAGAAGAACTGTCTACATTCTCTAACTTTGTTAAGCTGAAGCCGGAAGAAATGGGAAATGTATGGCATATCCGCAAGCTCTCCCCGCTGTTTGATCTGTATGTCAACGACGCCTTTTCTGCTGCGCATCGTGACGCCCCGTCTATGGTTGGTTTCCCACACTTCTTACCGGCAGCTGCTGGCTTCCAATTCTTTGATGAATATGCCGCTCTGGCATCCGTCAAGGACGGCGCACAGCATCCGTGTATGTTTGTGCTCGGCGGCGCAAAGATTTCCGATGCCTTTGGCATGATGGAATCTGTGCTCAAGAACGGTACAGCAGATAAAATTCTGACCACCGGTGTCACCGGTATCATCATGCATATTGCAAATGGCGTGACATTTGGTGAGCCGCAGATGAAATTCCTGCGCGACCGTGATATGCTGACCTTTGTAGAAGCTGCTAAGAAGTATCTGACAGAGTATCCAGATCGTTTTGAACTGCCGCGTGACCTTGCTTACAATAAGGATGGTGTGCGTGTAGAATGCGCGATTGACAATCTGCCGCAAGACGCGCAGTTCATCGACATTGGTGCACAAACGATTGCTGATTATCAGGCTCTGTTGGCATCCGCAAAGACCATTTTCGCCAATGGCCCTGCCGGCATCTATGAACATGAAGGTTTTGACATCGGCACCCGCGGCATCTGGGGCGGCATTGCCGACAGTGAGGCATATTCCGTCATCGGCGGCGGTGACACGGTATCCAGTGCTACCAAGTTTATCGACCTGAGCAAGATCGGTTATGTCTGCACCGCAGGCGGTGCAATGGTTCGCTTTATGAGCGGCAAAAAGCTCCCGCTGATTGCTGCTATGGAGCAGGCTTACGAGCGACAGAAACTGTAAGCCATATCAATTTTCGTCTATTCTCTATTCTACTCTATTCCACATTCCCGCAGCGTCTCTCACCGGATGCTGCGGGTGAAAATCAAGTAAAACGGCACTTCTCTCCACACCTCATGTACGAAGACACACTTTTTACTCTACTTTCTCAATCTTGCCGTTTTTCTCTTCCCTGTGTTCCTTAACCTGTGGGACACAGGGATTTTTATTTTTTTACTGTTTCTAGAAAATGATGGTTGACAAGTCCGTTCCTACTTGGTATAATAACAACACTGCTCAGCAGTACGGACACTTAGCTCAGTTGGTAGAGCATCCGCTTGACGTGCGGAAGGTCAGCGGTTCGAGACCGTTAGTGTCCACCAAAACAAACACCCTGAAATCTTTGTGGTTTCGGGGTGTTTTTGCGTATTTTGAGAACTTGAATCGAAATTTTGTTTGAAAATCCGTTATTTTTGTACTTCGGCTCTAAGCGTATTTATTCGCTGTATTGGGCGTTGTTTTGAAAAAGATGTGGCAAACATGTGGCATTTTATTTTCCTTGCACACGCATAAAAAAAGAACCCAGAGATAGGAAAAACGCCTGTCTCTGGGTTTTCTCATTACTTCTTGTCCAGCACGCCCATGTTGTTCAGGACAGTCAGTGTGCGGCACAAATCCTCGGATACATTCAATTCTCCGTTACCCGTGCCCTTCAGTGCGCCTGCGTCCATCGCCTTCTTCACGGCGGTCTGATACCATGTCGGGATGTTCTCGAACTTTTTGTAGTATGTCATATCATCGTCCTCCTGTTTTTTGTTGATTGTTGTCGTGCTGTTTGCCGGTTTCTGCGCAACCTTCTTGCTGATGAGATAATAGCTCGGTGCGCGGTCGATGGTCGCCTTGCCGCACCACTCCAGCGGCGTGCGAACAAAACACCGCGATAACACCTTCGACTTCGCATGATATGCAGGCCACGTTTTGTATTTTTTCGTGTTCCAGTAACTATCAATGACCGTCACGCAGTCTGCGCTGTCAATAGCTGCCGCCAGAACAAAATGTCCGCCGTTGGAAAATACTTTATGCTTGCTACCTTGGTTCATGACTGCCACGCCGCCAGCCCTTAGGTGTGCTGCCAGCTTTGCATTGCTTGATGTTGTCGTGTATGTAATCTTCCATTTCTTCGCCGCGGCAGCAAGCAACTTATGCATATCCGTACCGCCCTCGACCCGCGCCTTGCAAGATACCGCGAACGCGCACGCATCTTTTACGGTAATATCCGCGATGCCCAATACCATCAGTGCATTTGCCAATGTCGCAGGGCCGCAGGCGGAATTATAGATACTATTTCCGCCGTATCGTACGTTTTTGTACGCGGTGAGAGTTTGTTCGTGATATTTGTTATAATTCACGTTCATTCACCATCCTTTGTTTTCTTATTTAGCACTTCAATCGCGCTCTCGATTGCCGCCGGAAGCGGAATACCCATTAAGCCGGCGTTTTCTGTAATGCTAATCAGTTCGTTCGCCACGAATCCGATAATAACCGCGTCACGGACATATGTTATGCCTAGCACCAGATCAAGACGATATGCAACCAGCACAAACAGCAATGTCATGCACTTTTTGCACAATCCTTTCCATCCTACGCCACTCTCCAATCCACCTTCGGTTGTTTTGTGACTGTTGCGAAAAACGCCCGCGACAGCCAATCCCGACGCATAGTCAATCGACATAAAAATTACTAGCGTCGCAAGCGCTTGATCCCAGCCGCCGAGCATCGATGCAATTGCGCCGCCGAGCACCCCGGCAGCAGCACAGATAGTCTCTCTCATAGATATTCCTCCTTTGTTCACTTTGTTGCTTCTTCAAATCCACTCTTCGTCAAAATGTCTGCAACCTTTTCCTTCAGCAGGCGCGGGCAACGCTGATACATTGCTTTTGCTTCCTCCATCGTTGTCTGTGACATAATTTCCTGTGCCCATAACATAGCCATCATAGTTACCAACCTTTCTTTACGCATATACAGTCTCTGACATTTCCAGCAGACATTGTGTCAGCATTTTGTTTTCATTTGTCAGATCCGCAATTGTTTCTGCCATCGTTTTTTCTGTCCAGCTTAGGTATCGCTCTGGATTTGCCTTTACATCATCTACATCAATTTTGCCTTTGTCCGTGATGATTTCATTGTAGTCGCATTCCCACACGCGCTGTGTCTCTTCGTTCGCATCGTATTTTCGTTCTGTCCATTCACCATTCAGACAAATAGACACGAACACTGTATCCTCTGTTTCGCAAATTTTCACAGCATTCTGTTCTGTGTCAAAACTCGCTCTTACAGGCATCGCTTATCACCCTCCTTGCCTTTCTCACCGTCTTGTGTATATTGTATTTTTTCGCAAATCGTGCTGAATTTGTGTGCCTAATACATCCAGCATATGAAATGCAGCGTCTCGCACGTTGTACAGGCATTCCGCGTTTTATAGCCCGCTTATACGTTCTGCGTGCGCGTAGAAAGACACGTCTCCGGATGGTCACGCGGTCTCTATAAACTCTGAACCCCATCGTGTCAATAAAGCTCGAATTGTCAATTTTCTTTACCGTCCACGTTGATTTGATTTCAAGCCCTAATTTCTCGCGCGAGTATGCAATGACCGCATTTACACATTTGTGCATCTGTTTCGCATTACATCCAAGTAGCAGGATGTCATCCATGTAAAATAGCACATGTTTTACGTAATTTATGCGTTTCCCTCGGCGAATATAGTACATATTCTCGCTGATCTCGTGATACAATTGCGACAAATACAAATTGCACAGATATTGACTCAAAAAGCTGCCGATCGAAAGTCCCGTTTCAAATGTTTTTATCAATTCGCGCACGAGCCACCTTACATCATCATTCGCAACATATTTATCTATCATCGCAATAATTTTATCTTGCGGGATGCTTGGAAAACATTTTTTAACATCTAATTGCGCAACATATTTGATCTGTTTATCTTTTAACCATCGCTGCACGTGACGCATCCCCCACACGGGACCGCGCCCTGGGATGCTTGCACACTGATATTCGCCAATCCGACGCATCAAATCTTGCATTGCATACACCGCAACATAGTCGTACAATTGCTGACTTACATCTTGTATGCCAATTTTCCGAATCTTCCGGCTAGATGCATCAATCTTTTCTTTATACCAAATCGGCGTGAGACTCAGTCTTCGTGCCTCAATCTCGTTTTTCATGTGTTGTGCAGCAATTAAAACTAGATCATTTTTACCACCTCCCTCAATCAATAATTTGACTTCCTTTTCGTCCCTGCCCGTGATGCGCATGAAATATCGTAGCGTATCGTGTCGATTCCATTTCGTTTTCAGGCAATCCTCTGCGCAAATCGTCAAAAAATGAATATTTGTTAAATCTACGTTTTTACAATATCGTTTCATAAGGCCAATCACCTCGATTGTTTGCCAATGCAGGGCGTTCAACAATTACTAACCCCGCCCTTCGTGGGCAATTTTCGGCTGCTGCCGTGGAGCAAATCTGTTTGCTACAGCTTGCGCTGCGAAAAATGGAGCAATAGATAGATTTTATGTTTCGCAAACAATTGGCGGACAAGTAGTTCCAGTTCGCCCTGTCAGGCCTGTTCCTGCAATTCAGGTAGGAAGAGCCAGCGTTAGAGCCGTTCCTGAGGTTACCGCTGCTCCATTAGTCCCGTCAGGGGATTCTCCCCTCTGTCGCTATGCGACATTCACCCCTTTTTTAAGGTATCAATCGGCGGACAAGTTGGTCCTATGTCAAGATTTAGTACAAGTTAAAATGAGAAAAAATTCCCCATTTTAACCCACCAATAGATCAGCCTCATTGTGTGTCCTTTCATACACTCGTTCGAATTCGTTTGGTGACATATAGTTGCAATGGCTATG
>NZ_JBNMHC010000099.1:0-6749 GCF_050872565.1 Butyricicoccus sp.
ACTTTTTCAAACGGAATCCAAATCGTGTGACCATCTAATTCATACGAGATACCCGCATTGACTTCTTGTTTGGATGCCAAATTGATTGCCGCCTGCAACGCTGCCGCTGCCTGACCCGACGCGCTCTGGAACACAGTTGCTGTCATATCGCCGTCTACAATAGCTTGCAGTCCGGTGTTGGTGCCATCCACACCCACGATTTTTATCTTAGAAATGTCCACGCCCGCCTGCTTCAGTGCTTCTATTGCACCCAGTGCCATATCATCGTTGTTTGAGATAATCGTATCTACCTGAGAGAAATCCGCATCATTGGTAAGCAAAGCATTCACTTTCTCTATTGCTTCGCTGCGGGAATAATCGCAGTCAACAGCAGGAATGGCTTCTTCGGTTTTTATGCCATTCTTCTCCAATGTCGCGATGACATCCTGAGAACGTGCTCTGGTGTGCAGCAATCCCTCTGTGCCCTTCAGCATAAAATAGTGAATTTCCGTCTGATTGTCTTTCTTGAGTGCATCGGTCAGCAGTTCTCCCTGCATAACGCCGGAGGTTGCTTCATCCGAGCCAACGTAAACATGCGTATCATCCAGCAAAGAGGTGTCTTCCGGGCAGCGATTGACAAAGACAATCGGAATCTCTCCCGCCGCATCAATGACATCTTTGGCTCGATTGTCATCTGCCAAATTGACAATCAACGCATCCGCTTCATTCTGTGCTGCCGCACGAACCGCTTCATTTTGCTTATCCTGATCTGCGCCGCAGTCGACAGAAGTCAGCTCGACATCATTCATTTCAGCAGCAGCCTTCACAGCATTGTCCAGTGTCCCCAAGAATTCGTCCTTTGTCGCAATGACCAGCGTGATCTTGCCGTCATAATCCGACATTTTGACTGCGCTGTCTGTCTTAGAACTGCTCTGTGTCCCAGATGTGCCGCATCCGGTCATCACGCCAGCGCACAGTACACCTGTCAAAATCGCCGCAAATGTCCGTTTCATCCTCATAACGCTTACCTCTCTTCCTCCGCATGACATATCGTAATGCAAAAAATATACGTAGATTTTGTGTCGAAAAATGCACGAATGCTTTTTTCATTTTCTCTTTTTCTGTGTTCTCAGTATAGCATTGACTACGGGATAAAGTCTTTCACTTTCCCGCCATAAATTTGCACTTTATGGTCATAGTTCATAACATCCCGCAAATCATACGATTTGTTTTTAGTGCTTTTGTCAAATACACTTGTGTTATACTGAATGCATGTCAAAAAAGGAGCATCCGCATGTATTACACCTACTTATTGCGCTGTGAAGACGACACAGTATATGCAGGCATCACGACAGACCTTGCCCGCCGATTTGCCCAGCACTGCGGCAAGCTGTCCGGCGGTGCCAAATATACTGCCGTCCATCGTCCCGTCCGCATGGAAGCTGCTTGGCGCAGCGCAGACCGTGCGGCAGCATCCCGATTAGAATACAAGCTCAAACACCTGAGCAAAGCGAAGAAAGAAGCGCTGATTCAAGATACTTCTGCTGTTCCGCTGCCGGAAGAATACACAAGAATTGCTGTTGAGCCGGATGGAAGCGTCATCTCCTCTCATTAAATTTCACGCAAAAAATCCCATCTGCAAACGCAGATGGGATTTTCTCTATCCGAATGGATTTACTTTTCTTCAGCCGGAGCCTTATCTCTCGGCAGAACAATATTCAGGATAATCGCAACCAGAGCTGCCGGAACGATGCCGGAACCACCAAAGATCAGCGAAATGTAGCTCGGCAGACCTGCCAGTACATCGCTGTTTGCTCCCAGACCATAACCCAGACCCAGAGCAACAGACACAATGCTCATGTTTCGTGCGCTCATCGGATCTTTGGTAATCAGCTGAATACCGCTGAGTACGATGGACGAGAACATAATAATTGCCGCGCCGCCGAGCACGCTCTGCGGCATAATCGACACGAGAGCAGCCAGTTTCGGGCACAGACCGCATACAATCAGGAAGATCGCACCGAAGCCCAGAGCGGTTCGATTGACAATCTTCGTCATCGTAACAAGACCAACGTTCTGGCTGAACGACGTGTTCGGCAGAACGCCAAACAGAGCGGCAAAGCTGGAACCTACGCCGTCACACATGACGCCGCCGGACAATTCCTTATCGGTTGCCTCTCTGCCCATGCCGCCTTCTACACAGCCGGAAATATCACCAACGGTCTCGACGGCAGTGACAATAAACATGATGCCAACCGGAATGATGGCACGAAGGTCAAACACCGGCTTTACCGGCATAAACTTCGGAACGGCAAACCAAGATGCCTCTGCTACCTTGCCCCAGTTCAGTACCCATGCCTTGGTGTACTCCACGCCGTCTGCATTGACTGCTGTAGTGTCGAGACATGCGCCCATGATCGCACAAATGATGTATCCGCAAATAATGCCAATCAGAATGCAGGACGAGCTTGCCAGACCCTTTGCGCCGTGCTTGAATGCCAAGATAATAACCATGACAACCAGACCCAGCAGCAGGTTTTCCAGAGAGCCGTAGTCGTTGGCACTGGAGCCGCCGCCAAACGAGCTGACGCCGACACTAATCAGCGACAGACCAATCGAAAGAACGACCGTACCGGTGACAATTGCCGGGAAAAAGCGGCGCAGCGGCTTTAAGAATGCACCCAAAACGGTCTCAAACAAACCGCCGATAATCGAAGCGCCCATCATTGCGCCGTATGCGATAATACCGCCGCCCATAACATTGGCAACGCTGCTGAACACGCCGATAAATCCGGAGCTGGTACCCATGATAATCGGTACCTGTCCGCCGATCGGTCCAATCGAGAACAGCTGAACCAGCGTTACGATGCCTGCGACCAGCATCGCGTTCTGCAACAGAGAAACCTGGATGGCTACAAAGGACTCCGCATCACCAATTGCCGCACAAGCACTCATGATAACCAGCAGCGGCGTCAGGTTGCCGACAAACATGGCCAGTACATGCTGCAAACCGAGCGGAATTGCCTGCTTCAGCGGAAGTTTGCCCTTAAAATCATAAGGGGTCACATACTGTTTTTGGTTTTCCATATTTCCTCCTATAATTATTAAAAATTTGTAAACAACGAGTGTATTATAGCACAGATTTTTGTGTCATCCCATCTTTTTCTGTATTTCTGTCGCAATTCAACGAAATATAAAAAAACTGCGCCAAACTTAGCGCAGTTTTTTCGTATTTTATCTATGGTACAATAGCAAAATGTCGTTCGGTGTCACGCCCAAATGAGCAGGCTGTTGTTCGGTTTCAATATTCTTGGAGAATCTCCGCCAAACCGGTGCGGTGTCCTCTCTTTGACCGGCAAAACGAAACTGTGTGATCCACTCAAACGGTTCTTCCATCTCTCCGACCCAAGAAACCGGAAAGCAATTTTTCGGTTCATTCGGGTCAAAGGCATGGGCACGAATGCCAATCGCCTGAATATCCTCGCGCACCGGCATCGCCGTCTGAAGCGAAATGCCCCAATCCGGCACGAAAACCGTATGCTCTCCTGTTTTTTGTGCCGAGACAATATTTTTGCATCCGGTCAGCATCGCCGCTTGAATAGACTGCGGATCGGCAAACAGTGCATGGGTTTCCTGCTGGGTCAGCACGCTTCCCTCATGCATGACGGCAATCTGCCTGCACATGTGATAGGCTTCATCGCGGCTGTGTGTCACAAGCAGGACTTCCCGTCCATATCGCTTGAGCAAGTCGCGCAGTTCGATTTGGAGCTTCTCGCGCAGATGACTGTCCAGCGCGGAAAACGGTTCATCGAGCAGCAGCAGCTTGGGTTCATTGACCAAAATCCGCGCCAGCGCAGTTCTCTGTGCCTGTCCGCCGGACAGCTGATGCGGACGATACTTTTGCAGCTGTTCCAGCTGCAAAAGCTCTACCACATTGCGATAGCTTCGTTCACGTACATCACGCCGTTTTTCCCATTTCAAGCCGCACAGAATGTTCTGCCGCACGGTCATATTGGGAAACAGCGCATAATTTTGAAATAAGTATCCAACGCGTCTTTTCTGCGGCGGCAAATCGATGCCGCGCTCGCTGTCAAACAGCACGGTTCCATCCAATTCGATATAGCCGCTATCCGGCTTTTCTATGCCGGCAATACATTTGAGCGTCATGCTCTTGCCGCATCCGGATGCGCCGAGCAGGCCGAGCACACCGTCCTGTGTCTCCAACGAGACATCCAGAGAAAATGCTCCGAGTTTCTTGTGAATCTCTGCACGCAGGCTCATGCTTTCACCGCCTTTTTCTGTTTGCTCTCCAAGAGATTGACGGACAGCAGCACAACCGTACTGATAGCCAGATTGACCAGCACCCATTTCCACGCACCGACAGAATCATTGGTGCGCCACAGCTGATACACCGTGGTGGAAATCGTCGCTGTTTTTTTCGGCGTATAGCCGATCAACATACTGGTCGCACCGTATTCACCGAGCGCACGCGCAAAGGTCAGCACCGTTCCCGCCAGAATTCCCTGTCTGCACGCAGGCATCCGAATGCGCCAGAAAATGTACGTATTAGACAATCCCAGCGTTTTGCCCGCATAGGCAAGATTCGGGTCAAACGCTTCAAACGCACCGCGTGCCGTCCGATACATCAGCGGAAATGAGACGAATGCCGCCGCCAAAATGCCGCCGTACCAAGTCATGACAAACTGGATGCCATACTGCGCCAGCAGCTGTCCGAGCGGACGTTTGACGCCAAAAATCAGCAGCAAAAAATAGCCGCAGACCGTCGGCGGGAGCACCATTGGCAAGGTCAAAACAACATCTAAGATGCCTTTGAGCGCACGCGGCAATCGCGCTGCATAGTACGCGCAAAAGATGCCGCCAAAGAACACAAGCACACAACTGATTCCCGCAATGCGCAGGGAATTATATAACGGGTACCAATCCATACTCACTGTACGGCTACAAAGCCGACCTTCTCAAAAACCTGCGTTGCGGCATCGCCATGCAGATAATCCAAGAATTCCTGTGCTTCCTTCGGATGCTGGCTGTTCTTCATGACAGCTGCCGGATAGATGGTCTTGCCGCACATTTCCTCAGTTGCCTCGCCGACAACCTTCAGACCTGCGCTGTACGCATCGGTATAGTAGACAATACCGCAATCTGCGCTGCCCTCGGAAACCTGTGTGGTCACTTCCTTGACATTGGAGCCATAGGTGATTTCACCGGAATCTGCCAGTGCCTTCTCATCCAGTCCCAAGTACTGCAAAATCTTCTGGGTGTACTGACCGACCGGTACATCGCTGTTGCCCATTGCCATCAGCACATCGCCGCTCTCCAGCTTGCTCTTAAGATCGTCAAAGCTCTGAATATTTTTCGGGTTGTTGTCCGGAACGACCAGAGCAACTTTGTTTTCCAACAGGTCAATTCGGCTGTCGCTGTTGACAAAATCCAGCTTTTCCGGATTCGCTGTCTCATCCTTGGAAGCATCCAGCTGATCCATCTGCTTCTGTGCCGCAGAAATAAATACGTCGCAAGTCGCGCCTTCCTGAATCTGCGTCTTGAGCGTGCCGGAGGAATCAAAGTTATACGTCAGGGTAATGTTCTTATGCTGTGCTTCATAGTCCGTCTTGATCTGATTCAGCGTTTCAGTCATAGACGCTGCCGCAAAAACAACCAGTTCGGTCTTTGCGCCGGAATCGGATGCTGAGCCGGTATCTGCGTTGGCACTTGTGTTGGTGCTCGTGCTGCCGCAGCCAGTCAAGCCAGCGGTCATGGTCATCGCCAGCGCCATCAGCGCAGCCAGTGCTTTGGTTCTCTTTTTCATAGTTCTGTCTCCGTTTAAACAAATGATTCTTTATGCTCGTGCGCAGTCGTGAACCGTACCGCGCAAAAGTCCCAATCCATGCGGGATGGTGTCCATAAACACATCCATTGTCTCCATGCACGCCTTCGGGCTGCCGGGCAGATTGATAATCAGCGTCCGCCCGCGAATCACAGATACCGCCCGCGACAGCATCGCGCGTTTGGTGATCTTCATAGATTCTGCTCGAATCGCCTCAGCGATGCCGGGCACTTGTCTGTCTGCCACAGCGAGCGTTGCTTCCGGCGTGACATCTCTCGGAGAAAATCCGGTTCCGCCGGTCGTCAAAATCAAATCCGGCTGCCGCTGGTCACACAAGCGAATCAGCTCGTGTTCCAAAGCCTCTCGTCCATCCGGCAGCAGCAGCTGTTCGATCACGGTATATCCGCTTTCCCGCAGCCGCTGGGCAATCATCGGACCGCTCGTATCTTCCCGTGTTCCCGCTGCACCGGCATCACTCAAGGTAATCACTGCCGCCTGAAACGGAAACGGCTGTGTCCGCGGAATAACCTGCATCTCTGCTCCGACAGCAAGAGTTCCGCCGCGCAGCACTCGCGCAAATACGCCCTCTCGCGGCATGATACAATCTCCGACACGCTGATAAATCGCGCAGTGTGTATGACATTCCTTGCCGATCTGCGTGATTTCGAGCAACACATCGCCGCACTGCAATTGCGTGCCCACCGGCAGGGCGCGAAAATCAATGCCTGTCACAGCGAGATTTTCTCCAAATGCGCCCGCCTCCACCGGCACGCCGCGCGCGCGAAAGGCATCAATTTTTTCCTGCTGCAGCAGGCTGACCTGCCGATGCCAGTTTCCCGCGTGCGCATCGCCCTGAATGCCGTAATCCGGCACAAGCTGTGCCTCGGCAACCGGCTTCTTGGGTGTGCCGCGTTTTTCGCTGATACAA
>NZ_JBNMHC010000100.1:0-6699 GCF_050872565.1 Butyricicoccus sp.
ATCTGATCCGGAATATCATATTCGAGCTGGATATTTTCCTTTTCCAGCATGTTTTCATACATATAGACCGCTTCATACAGCTCTGCACCGACATCGAACAGCTCCATATTCAGCTTCATGCGGCCGGATTCCAATCGGGTAAAATCAAGCAGCTCTTCGACCATCTGGGTCAGACGGCGGCTCTCCTTCTGGATGATGCCCAGACCCATGATGACCTCTTCCGGATCCGTTGCACCGCCCGCAATCAATGTATCACTCCATCCGCCAATCGCTGTCAGCGGGGTGCGCAGCTCATGCGAGACCGAAGAAATAAAGTCATTTTTCATGCGCTCGGCGCGGCTGATTTCCTCCGACATGTGATTGATGGTATCGCACAAATCACCGATCTCATCGTCATAGACCTTGTGCAGACGCATTCCGTAGCGTCCAGCCGCGATTTCTTTGGCAATGATATTGATTTTCATGACCGGTTCGACAATGGACTTGATAAAATAGCGATTGGACAGCTCAACAGCCAGCGCAAAAAATGCGCCGAGCATCAGACAAGCCAGCACAATGAAGATAATCTGCCGCTGCACCAATGCCATCGAAGAAATACAGCGCACGCAGCCAATCAAATTGCCATTGGTATCATACAGCGGTGCGGATGCCGAGATAACCCGTTCGCCAGACACACTGTCTTTGCCCATCCAGACAATCGTTGCAGCTTGCTCCAAGCACTGTGCGGTATCCTTGGTGCCCGGTTCCGATCCAATCGTCGTAAAAGAAGACGACGACGACAAAATGCTGCCGGAACTGGAAATAATCTGAATCTCCAGCTTGTCCTTGTCCTCCATATTGGCGACAAAGGATTCGCTCGCAGAGAGAAACTGGTCATAACTGGAATTGAGAAATCGATTGATGAAGCTCGCGGACTGTGTGACGCGCGTGTACAAATTCTGCCGAATGTTATTGTAATAATAGCTGGCGGAAATCGTCGTCACGAAAATCGTCACAATCGCAAGCGCTGCCATGATGATGGTCATGGAGTTCATCGTCCAGCGGCCTTTCAGACCGCCGTGTGCGTGCTGCACGCGTATTTCGCGCGGACCGTTGTCTCCATCCTTTTTTGCTTTGAATTCCTGCGAAATATCAGGCAGTTCTCTGGTATCCGCAGTTACTTTTTTATCCATAGAACCTTAATCCTTCCACATATAGCCGAAGCCGCGCACGGTCGTGATATGCTGCGGGGACGCCGGATCATCTTCCACCTTGATGCGCAGACGACGAATATTGACGTCTACAATTTTCAGCTCGCCGGAATAGTGCTTGCCCCAAACCGCGCCGAGCAGCTCTTCTCGATCCATCGCTCTGCCGCGATTTTCCAAGAAGGTTTTCATCAACGAGAACTCAACCTGCGTCAGATCCACGCGCTTGCCGTTTTTCTTCAGCTCTCTCGCGCGCATATCCAGACAAAATGCGCCGCTCTGAATGGTCTCTGTGGTAAACGAGTGCAGACCCAGACGACGCACCAGCGCATCGACACGGGCGGTCAGCTCCAAAACAGAGAACGGCTTGGTCACATAGTCATCCGCGCCGGTCATCAGACCGGTTACTTTATCGGATTCCTGGGTGCGGGCGGTCAGCATAATAATGCCGCCCTCATAGCCCTCACCGCGCAGGGTGCGGCACACTTCGTAGCCGTCGATACCCGGCAGCATGACATCCAGAATACAAACCGCGACATCGGTATTTTCCTGATATTTTTCCAGTGCCTCTTCGCCGCTTCCCGCCTGTACCACCTCATAGCCTGCTCGCTTGAGATTGATTACCACAAAAGCGCGGATGTTTTCTTCATCCTCCAGCACCAAAACTTTTCGCGTCATCATTGTTGTTTTTTCTCCTTTTCTCACCCATCCGCATTATTGCGACCATTCATTCACAACAACGCAGAACGCATCTTCAATCTGTTTCTGAGACAGGGCAAGGCTGCTGTTTGTATTTCCCAGCTTTGCCGCATAGCTAATATCGGATGTTGAGCCGAGATCAATCAGTCCCTGTTGTTCTGCCTTCTGCTCACGCCCGTCACCAGTAAAGACATACAGCGTCAGCAGCGGCGTATTTTCGCCCTTTGGCGTGAATACCGTCTGATTGACACCGGTTCCGCTGTTGGCACTAATCGTAATATTTCTGCGCCATTTTTCCGGGAATTTGAGCATCCAGCCCTCTGTCGGGCTCTTATAGGTTGTCAGAACCAAATTGGCTTTGCCCGTGCTGTCAAACTGATACCAATCCATCAAGCTGTTGATGTCCGAGCTGCTCGTCTCACCGAGCACGCTGTCCGTCACGCGCACCGCGCTGGAAGCATCCGGCGATGGCTGCGGCACTTCAATCGCAGCATCACTGTCAATGTCCTCACAGAAGTACAGCGTTGTCGCACGATACGTCGATGTACTGGAGTTCTGCGACAGATTGCGCAGGGTTGTGTTGTTTTTGTCCAGCACGTAAATATCCGTCTGCATTCCGTTGTCGTTTTCAATCTTGTTATCCACAAAGACCGCCTGCGTGCCGTCCGGATTGAGCTGACCCGCCTGCAAATTGGCGACGGTTTGGGCATCCTGCGAAGCATAGGCCTGTGACAGCAGGCTCATTTGATGGTCGGCATAGGAATACACCTGTGCCGTCTTGCGCCCTGCGCCCTCATAGGACAGCGTAAACAGCTCTTCTGTGCCATCCTGATCGAGATCGGCAATGGTATAATCCGTGCACGTCGTATCGAGCAGTTCCTTGAGCTTTCCGTCCTGAATACTGTACACGGTCAAGCCCTTGCCAACGCCGCCGGACAGCGTCCAAGTCAATGTAAACAGTCTCTGCTTGCTGTTATTCACACGGATAAAGTCCATGGCACCGATTGCCGTACCGGGACCCTCGACGCTTCCCAGCTCTTGATATTCGTCGTTTTCCTTGGTAAAGGCATAGACGTAAATCTTTCCGCCGGATTCATCGCGCAGAAAAGCAATCGCTTCCTTGCTGTCATTTCCGTTAATATCTGCAAACGTCACGGCATTGCGATAAGAACCGCTCTGCGGGGCAGCATACGTCATTTTTGTGCCCATAATCTGTTCCAATTTGTTTTGCAGCAGCGTATACTCCTGTGACGGCTTCGGTGTTTGCAGCAAATCATCTCCGCCGGAAATGATCTGGCAGCCACTGAGCAGCACCGCACACAGCAGCAATGCCACATAGTTTTTCAGTCTTTTCATCATTCTGTTTCCTTTATCGTCTGTGCACGATTTTGTGCCCATCGTTTTATCTTCACAAGTACTTTTATTGTAGCATATTTTCCGGTATTTGAACACTCCCGCCCAAACAAATTTCCCGTTTTTGCTTGACAATCCAGAACAGCCTATGCTAGGATATTACTGTTATAGGTATGCGGATATGGCGGAATTGGCAGACGCACTAGATTTAGGTTCTAGCGGGTTTCCCGTGCAGGTTCAAGTCCTGTTATCCGCACCAAACAGAAAAACACCTCGAATCGCAGGATTCGGGGTGTTTTTTGTTCCACCAATATAGGTAAAAGCAAAATTTTACATGGATTTTGGATTGAGGTATGTACTGAAATTTACACCGTATCAAATGAGACATTTCGATGAATTTTTCTTTTCTTTGATATACGATTTAAAATATTTCACAAACGTATTGACCTTCTTTCTGTCCAGTGGTATACTTAACAGGAAGGATTATATAATATATTGTTGCATCTCCCCGGATGGCAACCCCCACAATGATGGGACAATAACCGCTCAAGTGCTTACGTCTTGAGCGGTTATTATTTTTATGTAAAAATGTCGCTAAAAACCAGCTTCCAATTCATACCAGTCAACCATGCTAAAACATCTATGTCAGCAAGAAACAAAACAGCGAAAATCATCGCCGCACACACGGGCAGCCCCTTTGCGGCCACGCGCACATCCTGCCGACTCATGGTAGATTGGATAAAAATAGAAAACAGCATGTATCCCACCAAAATCGTCTGCCACGCACTGGTGCACATAGGCAAACCATATTTTCCCAACAAATACACAGTACAGCATCCAAATACCACCGGTGCAATCGAAACTAACGTGTATTGAATGGCGCACGAGCCGGGATACAATCGGCGCGGACGCCACACCACACAGCCCAATTGATCGCCCTGCGGATGAAACAGCTGCATCTGTTCTATTTTTCCACCCGTCAGCACCGCTACCAAGGCATGGGCACATTCATGATGCACCACACCAAGGAATGTCGCACGATTCGCAATAAACCAAGCGGTCTCTCCGCCCACCATCTCACCAATCACGCGGAGAATCGCCGTCCGAATGAGGTGAATCAAACAGCCAACCGCCGGAATGACAAGCAAAATGCAAATCGTTCCCACGAGTGCTGTCAATACTCGTTGTTCCATTGAAAATTCCTCCTGAGAGCAAAAACAAAAGAGAGTACGAATTGTACTCTCTTCTTTGGTGGGAGGTGGTGGATTCGAACCACCGAAGTCGTTGACAACAGATTTACAGTCTGCCCCCTTTGGCCACTCGGGAAACCTCCCATATTTACTTATCTTATGAAATCGTGGAGCTGGTGGACGGACTTGAACCCCCGACCTGCTGATTACAAATCAGCTGCTCTACCAACTGAGCTACACCAGCGTACCGCGTCTCATTCATCCGCCGCATCTCTCAGCGACTTGTTTATATTATCATGCTTTTCTGTATTTGTCAACACTTTCTTGCAAATTATTTTTTCTTTTTTGTCGTGCAGTCAAATTCTTCGATAGAATCCGACACATTCTGCAAGACTTGCAGCAAAGATTCTGCGTACTCCGGATAGGCTGTCGGCAGATTTGCCAGCGACAAGCTCGGCAGCTTGGCTTCTTCCTCTTCCAGACCCAGTGCACCGCCGCCCTGTGCCGCGCACTGAATGCGCAGTTCTGTCAGCTTCATGCGCGCATCACACAGCGCATCAAAGCGCGCTTCCTTGGTGCGGAATGCTTCTTCCGGATTGGCATCGTCTGCTGCATACAGATACCGAAACAGCTTATACTCTACCGCAGACAAATACATGGTCAGCTCATTGAGCAGCTGACGCGAGCCGGACTTTGCCGCCGCATCCAGCAGAATCTGTGCCGAATCGGTAATCAGCTTCTGCTTGCGAGCCAGCTCGGCATCCACTTCTACTTCTTCCGCATTTGCCGGTACCGGATTGGCTGCCATGCCGCCCTCGCGGGACAGGCTACGTCCCAGCAAATAGTCACAGGACACGCCATAGTAATCCGCAGCGCGCACAACAAAGCTGAGCCCCGGTTCCCGAAGCCCATTTTCGTAATGGCTGAGCAGCGCCTGCGAGACCTGAAGATCTCCTGCGGCAGTCCGCTGGCTTATTCTCTTTTCGCGGCGCAGCAGCGCCAAAGTACGGGAAAAGTCACTTGCCATGTATGCTTGCTCCATCTCTGTTCTAAACCCCTGCATCAAAATTTTGATACAGCTAGTATTTATAGTATACTGATTTTATAACTATTTGTAAAGTCTTGACAAAAAATTTTGCTGTATTTTCTTCGTTTTTTCTTGCAAAATCAGGAATTTTTCTCTAAATTTCTGTCGAAGCGTCGAACAGCACCCGCGAATTTCCGCAGGTGCTGCCCAATTTTTCTATTTTTTACCGATTGCGGTATCTCTCATACAGCAACCGAACCAGCACAAGCAGCAATACGCCGCCCGCCAGAATCAAAAATACAGGGATGAAATCCGTCCACAGCAAATTCGTGTTTGAGGTCACCATAACTGCGGTCGGGCCGTCTGCGCCGCCAATCGTAAACGTCATTGTACTAATCCTCCTGTTTTATTTACGTAACAATCACAAGTAATTTTTTCTCCGTCTTTGAGATAAACGTTTGCAGTTAGAGAGTGGAATATGCGCGTACTGTAAATCGCCGAATCTACGCTGTTCGTATATACTCTGGGAATGACAGCCGGAAGAAGTTTCGCAATGTCCGCCGGTTGCGTAAAGTCCTGGTACTCTTCTTTCCCGTCGTCTGATACGTAAAGAGAAACCGAGATCTTGGCAACATTGTCCACGTTGAATGTCTTTGGCATCGCATCGACATATTTGCGAATCAGCGAAAGCGTCTGGGTCTCATAGTCATAAATCGGAATGACAATCATATCATCGCCATTGGTATCGGAATTGGGCAAATCGCCGCTCTCATCGTTCGCCTGAATCTTGCATTTTCCAGTCGCACAAAGATAATATTCCGGCGCATGACTGTCCATGTATGCCTTGTCTCTTTGCAAAGACTCCTTCTGCAAGGTATCCAGTAAGGTGCTGATCGCCTGCTGATTGTCAATCTGTTTGCCCGCCGTGTACTCGTCTGCGGCATTGCCAAACACAGTAATCGCTTTGACCAGATTCTTTCGGCTCTGTGCAATCGCTTCCGGCGTATTGGTAGACAAATATTCCTGGGAATATCGCACTGCCTCGCCGTTGTCTGCCAGCTCTTTGTTATCTATCGGCATGATATACTGTCTGGCAAAGGTCTTGCCGTTTGCCAGCTGAAAACGAACCAAATACGTTTCATAGGCATTATCTCCGTTATTTGCCACTTCGTTGCGCTTGCTGGCAATCTGGCTGCGTCCATGTTTCATTGCCTCTGCGCCGAGCTGTGCGGAAGCATAAATC
>NZ_JBNMHC010000101.1:0-6656 GCF_050872565.1 Butyricicoccus sp.
CTGACGCTGGTCGAGTGCGACACCCGCGATCGCCATCGCGAAATCGTATTCCAGGTCATGGGCGAATAAGTTCAGACAATCAAAAAGCACTGGAACCGGAAATCCGGAACCAGTGCTTTTGTTTTGATATACAAGCTAAACTTGTCTCTCCAAATTACTTCAGCAGATACTTGCTGGAGTTTACCTTTGTTGTGGTAGACTTACCGTTTTCTGTCACGGTCTTGTACAGAGAAGCGTACTTATAGTTGCCGCTGACAGAGCTCTTGCTGGACAGGGTGACCTTCTTATCCGAAGTCTTTGTGCCGTAAATCGTCACGGTCAAAGAGCCGCTGCCGGAGCTGGCAGCAATCTTAATCGGATGATCCGTGTTATTCACGAACTTAAAGTCCTGGCTGCCATAATATACAGCGGCATCCTGCGATACCGGTGTGTACGATACCTGGAACTGATGGCTGGAACGCTCCGTAACCTTCAGATCTGCATACAGAACAGCACCATATACCGTGGAAGATACCTGACAAACGCCGCCGCCAAGGCCTTCTACCTGCTTGCCGCTCTGGAAAATGATCGCGTTCTGATAGCCCTTTGCTGCGGTTCTTCTGCCGACAACGCCGTTGAGCGAGAAACGCTCTCCCGGCTGAAGAACAGTGCCATCAATCGCTGCTGTTGCCAGACGAATGTTGGTCGAACGACCCTTTACGCTGGAGTTATAGTACGTGGTCTTAGAACCCAGTACATCGCTGAATTCCTCGCCCTTTGTCGTTGTGGTGGTGTTTGTTGTGTTGTTGTCTGTCGTGCTGTTGCTCGGCTGATTGGTCTTCTGCTCGGTACCGGTGCTCTTGTCGGACAGATACTTGTTGTATACATAACCGGTCTGGTTGTTGTAAGAGATCTGTACCCAGTTGCCGGATGTACCGGTCTTCTGAACCTGTGTGCCCTGCGGAACAACGCAGATGACAGCAGAGCCGTTTTTCGGCTGTGTTCTCATGTTAACACCAGACGTCGTGTAAACGGTGCCGGTGCTGGCAGTCTGCTGCGGCTTGTCTTCCTTCTTCTCCGGGGTGCTGGTGGTCTGCTGCGGCTGCTGTGCCGGAGCAGAGGTCTCGCCGGTCTCCTTCAGGAACTTCTTGTAGATATAACCGGTTTTACCATTGTATGATACCTGATACCAGTTGCCATTTTGAGAAACTTTCTGAATGGTAGTGTTCTCCGGAATCGTGCATACGATAGCGGCACCGTTCTGCGGCTCACTGCGCATATACACAGCGGACGCTGTTGCTGCATACTCCGTTGCCGAAGCAGAGACAGATGTTGTCGTGTTGGTCGTTCCTGCCGCCGGATTTGCATAAGCAAATGCGCTGCCGTATACGGTTGCGACAGCCAGAGCGCCAGAAAGAATTCCCCTCATAATTCTTTTGGTTTTCATAGTCATCCTCCAAAAAATATATTTACTTCCCCTGTATTGTATCACCTACTTTTCTTCTTTTCAAGCAAATGCATATATCAAAATTCCCTATGGTATAACGGAAAACCGACACCTTTCGGTGCCGGTTTTCGTTTATTTTCCATTAAATTCCATGTATTCAGCGTTTGTCGGTTGTGTATTTCGCAGAGATATAACCGGTCTTGCCGTTATACGCGATGCTGTACCAACCGTTCTTCAGGGTAATGGTTTTTACCTCTGCGCCCTTCTTGAGAACGCCTAATTTCTTGGCATTCTTGTTCGGCTCTGCGCGAACATTCAGGTCAGAAGTGGTGTATACGGTCTTGGTTGCCGGAGTGGTCGGCTTTTCGGTTCCCGGCTTGACTTCGGTGGTGTACTTCGCGGAGATGTAACCGGTCTTGCCGTTATACTTGATGGTGTACCAGCCATTCTTCAGCTCGATAACCTCGACTGCGGTGCCCTTCTTGAGAACGCCGAGCTTCTTGCCGTCGGTGGATGCCTTGTCGCGGACATTCAGGTTCGCGGTGGTGTAGACAACCTTCTTCGCAGCGGTTGCCGGCTTAGTCGTGGTGACATACTTGCCAGAGATATAACCGGTCTTACCCTTATAGGTAATGGTGTACCAGCCGTTCTTCGCGCCGGTGGTCTCTACGGCAGTGCCCTTTTTGAGAACGCCAAGCTTTGCGCTGGTCTTATCTGGCTTTGCACGAACGTACAGATCGCCCGTGGTATAAACGGTTGTGGTGGTCGGCTTTACTTCCGGCTTGGTCTCCGTGGTGTACTTCGCGGAGATATAACCGGTCTTGCCGTTGTACTTGATGGTATACCAGCCGTTCTTCAGCGCGGTGGTCTCTACAGCAGTGCCCTTTTTGAGAACGCCGAGCTTTGCGCTGGTCTTATCCGGCTTTGCGCGAACGTACAGATCACCGGTCGTATACACGGTCTTGGTCTCTGCTGCCGGAGCTGCCTCTGTATCCTTGATGTACTTCTTGTATACGTAGCCGTCCTTGTCTTTATAGGACAGGTGATACCAATTGCCTTCCATTCCCAGCTTCTCTGCCTCAGCATTCTTCGGCAGAACGCACAGGACAGCGGCACTGTTATCCGGCTTTGCTCTCATGTTTACATCGGTTGTTGTGCGAACGCTTGCAGCGAGCGCACCGCCGCACGCCATCACGGCTGCTAATGTGCCGGAAATCAGGCTAATCATCATCTTTTTCGTTTTCATAGAACTCCCTCCTTACGTCCTGTGCCCTTTGGGTTGGAACTGTTTCTTTATGCTCCTAGTGTAGCATTTTTCTTTGTTACTCGCAACAACATGCGCATGACAGTTTGAACACAAAACGGTTACATATCTTAAGATAGTTCTTAAGAATTGCAAGCAAAAAGCAGCCTGCGTACCGGTTACACAGGCTGCTTCTTGTTTCGTATGCTGTGGAAGTTTGGGGGATGATAAAACACAGCATACAGAATTGGGGATGATATAAAGCACTATCTGGGGGATGATATTCGTGCTTTAAACAAAATTGGGATTTTGTCGGGCTCATATGTCTCCACATGAGCTTGGCATCATTATACCGCACGGCACAGAAATTTGTCAATACCCGCCGGTTTAAATGCCGGTTTTTTCGCAAAATTAACTCAATAGAGTTGATTGGGATTTTTTTCCTCTCCGTCAGCTAGTATAGCAAAATGCAGATGGACGCCCTGTTTCTCCTCCAGCGGCATAGGATCCCCCAATACGGCGATTTTCTGCCCCTGTGTGACGGAATCTCCCTCAGATACCGTCGGATCGGTGATGCCCGCGTATAGACTGGTAAAGCCCTGTACATGACTGATTGTCAGGTATTTTCCCAGCACGGCGTCTTCGCCCACGGCGAGCACCGTGCCATCCGCTGCCGCCTGTACGGCATCTCCTTTTTTCCCTGCGTAATCTATCGCTTCATGTGTCCGCCAGTCGCCGGTCGTTTCATTATATGTCAGCGTATCTTGGGAAAAATCCTGTGTGACTTCGCTGTCCATCGGCGGCGCAACGGTCAGCGCGGCGGCGGTCTGCTGCACCGGCTGCTCGGTCTGTTCTGCTTCCTCGGTCTGTGTCTCGGATTCCTGCTGTTTTTCGGCAGGCTGCGGATCCATCGCCGGAATGCGTTCCAGCGCTTCGGACGCTGTCACGCTGTCATCCGCCTGATATTCCTCCGCCTGCATGGTCTCATCGGTGGTGCCGCTCGGAACGGCAAACAGCAGATACGCTGCCACCGCAATCGCCGCGAGGCACAGCAAGAGAACGACATAAAAGCTCTTATCCTCCGACCACCACTGTGCACCGCCGTTTGTTCGTTTCATTCGCTCATCTCCCTGCTTTCATTTTCCTGTACTGGAAGTATGGGCAGTTTTTCTGCTATTTATACGGTTCGATGCCCATTCTGTCTAGAGAAACCGCCAAAAATTTTACGTGCCTGTTACACAAATTACGACAGGATATGGAAATTTTTGCATTTTCTCGCAACTGGACAAAAATCTATTGCAAGCCAAAAAAAGAGGAGTATAATAGTGCTTGTAGTTTGATAAACTGCAACAAAAAGTTTAGTATTTGTAAAGAGAGCAGAAAGGAGGACCCGCGCCGGAATTTCCGGTCCAGTATGAAAATTGGTTCAAAGATCAAACGAATGCGTATCCAGCAGGAATTGACATTAGAGGAGCTTGCTTCCCGCTGTGAGCTGACGAAAGGTTTTCTCTCGCAGCTGGAACGGGATTTGACCAGCCCATCTATTGCGACGCTCTCCGACATTCTCGAAGCGTTGGGGTCTTCCCTGTCTGAATTTTTCAGCGATTCGCCGGAGGAACAAATTGTGTTCCGACAGGCGGATTTTTTTGAGGATGCACGCGACAGCTGCACCATTCGATGGATCGTTCCCAACACCCAAAAAAATCAGATGGAACCTGTGCTCGTGGAAATCCCCACGGGCGGCAAGTCGTTTTCTTCCGGTCCGCACGGCGGCGAAGAGTTCGGTTATGTGCTCACCGGTTCTGTCGTCCTCGTCACGGATACCGCGTCTTATCCCGTCCGCAAGGGAGAGACCTTTTACCTAGACGGCAAATCCGCACACTATATCCGCAATGACAAAAAGCAGACCGCCCAAGTACTCTGGGTCTGCACCCCACCGCTATTTTAAAATCCAACCCCATAGGAGAAAATATGAAAAAACTCATCGAAATCAAAAACATCGTCAAGGATTTTGACGGGCAGCGCGTGCTCAACGGTATCTCGCTGGACATCCATGAAAATGAATTCGTCACCCTGCTCGGTCCGTCCGGCTGCGGCAAAACAACTCTGCTGCGCATCATCGCAGGCTTTCTCGATGCCGATGATGGTCAGGTACTGTTTGACGGAACAGACATTTCCGGTCTCCCGCCGTACAAGCGCGAAGTCAACACGGTATTCCAGAAATACGCGCTGTTTCCGCATCTGAACGTCTATGACAACATCGCCTTCGGTCTCAATCTCAAAAAAGAGCCGAAAGACATTATCGAGCAGAAGGTCAAGCGTATGCTGCGTCTGGTCGGTCTGAGCGGCTTTGACAAGCGCCGCATCACCCAGATGTCCGGCGGTCAGCAGCAGCGCGTTGCCATCGCGCGCGCACTGGTCAACGAACCGAAGGTTCTGCTGCTCGATGAGCCGCTCGGCGCACTGGATCTCAAGCTGCGCAAGGAAATGCAGCGCGAGCTGAAAAACATCCAGCAGGAAGTCGGCATTACCTTTATTTTCGTCACCCACGATCAGGAAGAAGCCCTCACGATGTCGGATACCATTGTCGTCATGAAGGGCGGCAATATTGAGCAGATTGGCTCTCCGGTCGATATTTACAACGAGCCGGTCAACCGTTATGTCGCCAACTTTATTGGTGAGAGCAATATCACGGACGGTGTGATGCCGTGCGACAACCGCGTCATTTTTGACGGTCATCCGTTTACCTGTGTCGACGGCGGTTTTGCGCCGAACGAAGAGGTCGATGTGGTCATTCGTCCGGAAGATCTCGACATTGTAGCACCGGAAGACGGTCTGCTGCGCGGCCGCGTCAAGTCGGTGCTGTTCAAGGGCGTGCACTATGACACCATCGTGGAAACCCGCCAGGGCACATCCATCACAGTAAAAATGAACATTACCGAGGAAAAGCCGATCATCAATGAAGAGGCTGGCGAGCTGATGGATGCAGACAGCTTCTATCTGGACAAAGAAGATGTCGCGGAGCTGACCGACTCCATGATTATCGCCCGTGCCAACGCACAAGCTTGGAAGAAGGACACCGAAGAGGGCGTTTCGATCTCCAAAATCTCCTACGACATCAAGCCGGAAAACGGCAGATACCCCGTCACCTTCTCCACGGCTGCGGGCACGACGGTAACTGTCGATATGATTGTTGAGGATGCCAACCGCGTGCAGTCGGAAGAATATCAGGAAGAGATTTATGCCGTAAACTTTTCTAAGTCCGTTGATGATATTCGCGAGTCCCTGACGCTGGACAACGACTTGATGATTTGGGCAGATGCTTCCGCTTGGAGCCTTGCGCCGGAGGACGAAGGCGCCCGCATCAAGATTACCGATGTCATTTACGATTTCGACTGGGAGAACATCACACCGGGTGTATATGATATTACGTTTGCTACCAAGGGCTCTGAGTACAAGGTCGCAACGACAGACCGCACCGAGCCGGGCGATTTGGTCGGTCTGCGCTTTACGCCGGATGACATTCACATCATGAGAAAGGGAGACTGAGCACATGAAACGTTTTCGTTCCATGGCATATCCCTATGTCTTTTGGATTGCCATTTTCATTTTGATTCCGATGCTGCTCATCATCGCCTATGCATTCACGGTGGAGGGCACGGCGTTCTTTCAGGGACAGTTCACGCTGGACAATTTCGCCCGCTTCTTCCGTGACGCCGTGTTTATGCAGGTGCTCATCCGCTCCATGCGCATTGCGATTTTGACGACACTCGTCTGTCTGCTGCTCGGCTATCCGTCTGCCTATGCGATTGCCCGCGCAGGCGTCAAGAGCACGACACTGATTCTCGTCATCACGCTGCCGACTTGGATCAACATGCTCGTGCGCACCTATGCTTGGGTGGGTATCTTGCAGGACAACGGTATTTTGAATAACTTGCTCGGTTTATTGCACATCGGTCCGTTCCAGTTCATGTACACGGATTTCGC
>NZ_JBNMHC010000102.1:0-6655 GCF_050872565.1 Butyricicoccus sp.
ACGGCACGAGAGCGGCTGAGCTGCGTTTATGGGACAACGAATACGATCTGTTTATTTCATATTCTGCTCGTAAGCCTCAATCATCTGCTTTACCATCTGTCCGCCGATAGAACCCGCCTGACGCGCTGTCAGATCTCCGTTATATCCATCCTTCAGGTCGATGCCGACCTCGCGGGCTGCTTCCATCTTAAAGCGCTCCATGGCTGCCTTTGCTTCCGGTACGTTCAGCTTGTTAGAATTGCGGTTCATATACTTCTCTCCTTTGTCTGTCCGATCTCTGTGTTAACAGTATATGATTTTTTCGATGTTCTATGCTTCCCAGCGCAAAATGCACGGCAGCACTTTTTGCCTCATTCGTCAAATATCGCTCCCTTGTCCATTTCTCAGTACTTCTGCCAGTTTCCTGTATCTTTTTTTATGAACTATGCCGGTATTTGCCAAATTTGTGCGGTTTTCTTTGAATCGTGCGGGAATGTCCGCTATAATAAAAGATAGATGCTATGAAATAGCTGGATTTTAAATTTTCATTGGGAGGCTCTAAGAAAAATGTCTTGTGTATCCGTACCAAAGATCCTGATGCCAAAAGACGGCATTGATTTGAAAAAGTGGGCTGTTGTTGCTTGTGACCAGTATACTTCTCAGAAAGAGTATTGGTCTGAGACCGATCATATTGTCGGCGACGCTCCGTCTACTTTGCGCCTGACCTTGCCGGAAGTATATCTGGAAGATGCTGATGTCGAAACTCGCATTGCAGCCATCAACGAGACCATGAAGCAGTATCTGTCTGATGGCACGCTGACCGAATTGCCGGCTGGCTTTATCCTGACTGAGAGATATTCCGGCGGAACATCTCCGCGCCGTGGTCTGGTGGCTGCCATTGATCTGGAGTGCTACGAATACACCGCAGGCTCCCGTTCTCTTGTTCGCCCGACGGAAAAGACAGTTGTTGAGCGCATTCCGCCGCGTCTGGCTGTCCGCAAAAACGCTTCTATCGAAGTGCCGCACATCATGCTGCTCATTGACGACCCAGATCGCACGGTAATTGAACCGATATTTGAACAGACTGCACAGCTGGAGAAGATCTATGACACCGATCTGATGCAGAACGGCGGACATATCAACGGTTGGTTCATTCCGGAAGGCGACTTGACCGACCATCTGATTGCACAGATGGAAAAGCTCAATGACCGCGAGACTTTTAACAAGAAGTATCGCCTGACGAAGGATCTGCCGCTGCTTCCGTTCGCTGTCGGCGACGGCAATCATTCGATGGCAACGGCAAAGGCATACTGGGAAGATGTCAAGAAGACCCTGACACCGGAGGAACAGGAAAACCATCCGGCACGCTATGCTCTGTGTGAGATCGTCAACATTCACGATGAGAGCCTGCTCATCGAGCCGATTCATCGCGTGATGTTCCATGTCGATGCAGAACAGCTGCTCCATGCTGCTGTTGATTTCTATGCAAAGAATGGCAGCCAGTGCATTTTCTCGGATGAAAAGGCTGCTGCCAATCCGGAAAATCATACGGTTCGTTACTGCTTTGGCGGCAAGACTGGCACGATGACGGTTGTACATCCGAAGTGGGGCATTCCACTCGGCACCTTGCAGGCATTCTTGGATGATTATCTGGCACAGCACAGCGAGGCAAAAATCGACTACATCCATGGTGAGGACGTTGTGTCTAAGCTGGGCAATGAAGTTGGTAACATGGGCTTCTTCCTGCCGGAAATCGAAAAGAACGATCTGTTCCGCGGTGTGATCATTGACGGCGTACTGCCGCGCAAGACCTTCTCGATGGGCGAAGCACACGAGAAGAGATATTACATGGAATCTAAAATGATTGTCAAGTAAATCCGCTTGTCTCTTTTGGGACTGTCCATACAGGGCAGTCCCTTTTTTTGTCCCAAATCAGCTGCGCCTTTCCATCTTCTACACGGCAAAAGGAAAAAATACCGGAAAACGCAAATTCTTTCTGTGGCGAAAAGGCACAGGATGCGAGGATATATTCCGCTTGTTCTTGGATTTGAACCTCTTCTTGCCGCAGCAGCTGGCGAAAATAGGTGTCCTGGCTGACGAAGTTCTGTCCTTTGGGCGGCTGTGTGTCAGCGATGTACTGTTCCGGTAAATGGGGCCAATAGCCCAGCGAAGATAAATACTGCTTGCTCATCGTCCGGTCAATCGCCAGATGATCGCCGTCCGGCTCAGCCACACCGATGAGAAGCGGCTGAGCATCCGCCCGCATTCCCCACACGCGCAATATCTCGCCGTACTGCGGCAGGGCACCTGCCGCGCGAAAGCGAACTTGTGCGGCTGTCTGTGTGAGCTGCATCTCTCCCCAATGCGCTTGCTGGCGACTGATTTCCATACACGATCCCCCCTTTGCAAAAAAAATCCCCCTGCACAGCATATGCTGCACAAGGGGAAAATCATGCGTTCGGTCAATGTTCTATGTAAGCATTGACCTTTTTCTCAGTCTCTTGCGTTCAGACCAAAGCTCACTGCTAATGCGCGATCTACTTCATCCATATGAGAGGCATCCAGCGTACCCATTTTTTCTCTGAGCCTGCGCTTATCCAGCGTGCGGATTTGTTCTGTCAGAATCACAGAATCCCGCGTCAGGCCAAAGGTACGGGCACCGAGAGAAATATGTGTCGGCATCTTCGCCTTATTGACCTGTGAGGTAATCGCTGCTGCGATGACGGTCGGGCTGTATCGGTTTCCGACGTTGTTTTGTATAATTAAAACCGGACGCATACCGCCCTGTTCACTGCCGACTACTGGTGACAAATCCGCGTAATAAATATCGCCGCGTTTGACATGATGCTCCAAAACAATCACACTCCGTAGGAAAGATTTCAGGTGTTATCCTGATACTGTTACTTTCCCCAGCAATCCGGTTATTTAATCATGCACCCTAGGAATATTTTCTCTTTGCCTCATTCTATGCATTACTCGCCGAGATAGATACGCGGAACGCGCTTGCTGATGTCGCAGGTGACCTCATAAGAAATCGTACCTGCTGCCGCTGCCAGCGTATCTGCGGTAATCGAACAATCGCCAAATACGGTCACTTCATCGCCGCGCGTGACATCCATACCGGTGACATCTGCCCACGCCATATCCATGCAGATACGTCCGACTGTCGGAACTACCTTGTCATGAATGACAACCGAGATATGGTTGCTTGCCACGCGCGGATAACCATCCGCATAGCCAATCGTAAACACAGCCACACGCATCGGCTTGTCCGCCGTAAATGTGCGGCCATATCCGATAGAATCGCCCGCCGGAATGTCACGCACCTGTGCTACGCGAGCCTTTACCGTCATAACCGGCTTGAGCGGCACGGTTTTCTTGGTATCTGCATCCGGATAGTATCCATACAGGATAATACCTGCGCGCACCATGTTAAATGTACCCTCACGGTACAGATCCGTGGTAAAGGTCTGTGTATGCTGCAAAATAGCGGCACTGTTCGAGCAATGGCGATACTGGAGGTTGACGCCGTGCTTCTCCAACTCCAGACACATGTCTACAAAGCGGCGGTATTGCAGTTCGGTAAATTCTTCCCCGCCATTGACATCGGCAACCGCAAAGTGTGTAAATGCGCCTTCGGCTTCCAGTCCTGGCAGAGAAACGGCCTGCAAAATTTCCTGTACATTTTCCTTCGTAGAGCGCGTCTCAAAGCCAATGCGTGTCATGCCGGTATTCAATGCAATATGTACACGGATCGGCTTTCCAGCCGCCTGTGCTGCCGCAGAAAACGCCTTTGCCGTGTCGGTATCGCACAGCGCTGCTGCAATGTCATATTCTGCCAGCAGAGCAGCGTCCGCGTCACCCACATAGCCCAGTACCAAAATCGGAAGCGTAAAGCCCGCCTCGCGCAGCTCTACGCCTTCCGCAACCGTTGCTACAGCAAAGAAATCTACACCCTCCTGTTGCAGGACAGTCGCGACCTGTACCGCGCCGTGTCCATAGGCATCCGCTTTGACTACACCCAATACCTTTGCTTCCGGCATCACTGCCTTTACATGGTCACGAATCTGTGTAAAATTGTACTTCAGATTGTCTAAATTGATTTCTGCCCAGCATCTGCCGGTCTCGTTTGTTGTTGCCATGATTGTCTTTCCCACTTTCCTTCACGGCTGCAAGGTACAGCTCTGCACGGTGCAGTCCATGATTTGTTTTCCATTGTTATATATATGAGCCTCCGCCAGCGCAAAGCTGTCCGGATGCAGATATACTTCTTTTACGACATTTCCCTCTTCGCTCGTATCTTCATAGCGAAGGGCAATGCGTCCATTTTCCTGCCAAACCTGTTTGGGTTCCTTGGTTTGCAGATCGTGTAATACATATGTTGTGACATCTGCCGGTGTCAATCCCTTTTTATCCGGCATAGCAGTCTCCAGCTCAGCATCCTCATAGGAAAAGACAAAATCTTCCCCTTGCACGGACGCTCGAATTCCCGCCACAGACGCAGGCTTTTGCATTTCCAGCTCACCGGTCTGCGTGTCCGCATGATACGAGTATTGTATCTGATAGTCCATCGTGTATTCGTCCAAATAAGACGTAATATTTGACACCAGCTCGATGGCCTGTGCGCCGGCATAAGCGTCGCGCGCACTCGCTGCCAGCTGTTCCGGATTACTGACGGCAGAACAGCCGCACAGCAGCCATGCAGCCAGCAGTCCGCTCCATACTCGCTTCAAGAGCTCTTACCACTCCCTAGAGTTCAGCGGTTTCAGTACCCGCGGGATATACCCCAGCATATCCGTCGGTGTCATACCAAATTCCCCGATGTCATTGGCGCACAAATCTCCCGCTCGGCTGTGAATATACGCGCCGCAGGCTGCCGCCGCGAGCGGTTCCAATCCTTGTCCCAACAGCGACAAAATAATACCAGACAGGACATCTCCGCTTCCGCCCTTAGACATGCCGGGATTGCCATGGACATTTTGATACAGTTCGCCTTGTGCGCCCGCGATAATCGTCCGATGTCCTTTGAGCAGCAGCACACAATGATGCTTTCGGGCAAAGGCGGATGCCATTTCTTCCCGATTTTCTGTGAGCGGAACATCGCAGATTCGCGCAAATTCATGCTTGTGCGGGGTTAAAACCACAGGGTACTTTGCCTTCTCCACTATATCTATATGTCCCGCCAGTGCATTTATGCCATCCGCATCGAGAATCAGCGGACAATCCGCCTGTTCGACAATGGTTTGTATCGCTTGTGTTACCCCTGCACTGATACCGAGTCCCGGCCCTGCCAAAATTGCCGCGCGGCGAGCCAGTGACGGCAGACACTCTGCCGAAATTTTTCCGTCTGCACCGGTTTCCAGCGGCAGAAATGTCGGCTCGTTGAGCTTTGCCGCCAGAATCGGATAAATACAGGCAGGCAATGCCAACGTGACGATGCCCGAGCCTGTGCGTACCGCTGCCTGTGCGGCAAAAAACGGTGCGCCGATATAATCTCGACAGCCGCAAATGGCAAGCACGCGTCCATACGTGTTTTTATCGCTTTCCGGCGCACGTGGCCGGATATGCTGCGTCAGATACGCCCAATCAATTGGTTTCATGCTTTGCCTCCAACTTGTGCATCTCCCAGCAAAATCGCCGTTGCCGTCGCATACTCTCGGCAATGCGAGATACTCAGCAAAAAATTTTTCTGCGGCCTAAGTACCTGTGGTGCGCCCAGTTCATCATGGGTAATTTCAATATCCTTGAGATTGAGTCCGCGCTGGAATCCTGTTCCCACAGCTTTAGCGACTGCTTCTTTGGCACAAAACAACCCTGCGGCGGATTCGGCTTTGTTCTTGCCTTTGGTATCTAACCATGCCTGCTCATGCGCGGTAAATGTATGGCGGACAAAGCTCTCCCGCTGGATTGCTCGCGCAATTCTTGCGATTTCAATAATGTCTGTTCCCAAGCCTATCACAGCGTCCCCTCCAATCCTCTCCTATTCTATCACCTTTTATTTGGTTTGTCTGCACCGCCCAAACAGAGATTTCAAAATTTTTCAAATAAATTTTAAAAAAATGAAAATTTCTTGTTGACATAGCGCGAATTCCCTGCTATAATAACAAACGTTGCAGCGAAGAAGTGCAACGACAAAAACGAGGTGTGGCTCAGTTTGGTAGAGCGCTGCGTTCGGGACGCAGAGGCCGTGGGTTCAAGTCCCGCCACCTCGACCATCTTTCACAGAGTAGAACATCTGCTCTGTTTTTTTTGTCGTCTTTGTTGCCATTGACCAACCGTTCTCCCCTGCTATATGATAAATAAAAGGGAGTGTGATACCATGCAGTCGTTACAAAACACACCATTTGGCAAAAAACAAATCGTCAAGTGGGTCACTGGCACCGGAATACAAAAGGATCTTCTGGAGCAGATCGGCATCCGACAGGGTGAAGAAATCGAGGTTGTCGCCTCCTACTTCGGCAACACCATTGTCTCTGTCCACGGCATTCGCTATGCATTGGGCACAGATGTCGCAGAACGGATTCGGATTTAATCCCATAGCATTGAAAAGTCCTTCGATTTATGGTATGATTCCAAAAGATACAATTTGGAAAGGAATCTCTCATTTATGACTGATAAGAACTTTAGCATCAATCTGGGCGAGTACAAGGGCATCAAGCGTGCACCGATTACCGCA
>NZ_JBNMHC010000103.1:0-6621 GCF_050872565.1 Butyricicoccus sp.
AGTACCGGAACGTCGGTGGTGAACTGTGCGTTACCCATCATCGGGCCGCCAGCCAGCAGCTTGTTCGGAGCAGCCTTGAAGCCGCCGCAAGCGTCGATCAGCTCGGTAATCAGGGTGCCGGTGCGTGCTTCCAGGTTCTTCGGCTCAGCGATAGCGGAACCAGAAATGGTAACAACGCGGCGGATAACCGGCATACCCTTGGCAAAGCAGCGGTATACCGCACCGGCGGTGTCTACATTGAATACAGCACAGCCTGCGTCTGCCGGCAGCTTACCGGACGGAACTTCGCGGCCTGTGACTGCGTTAATCAGCTGCTTCTCGGCGCCCTGCGGGTAGCGGCACTCCAGCGGAGCCAGCTCGATGACCGGGTCACCTGCGATCAGCTTCTCAATGCCTGCAAATGTATCCTGCTTGTTCAGCTCGATACCGATGTAGGCCTTCTTGACGCCCATGATCTTTACCAGATAACGAACGCCCTCTACGATCTCCTCCGGACGCTCCAGAAGAAGACGATGGTCGGATGTGATGTACGGCTCACATTCCGCACCGTTAATCAGGATGGTATCGCACTTGCCGATACCGGACTTGATCTTTACGTGTGTCGGGAAGGTTGCGCCGCCGTGACCAACGATACCTGCGTCCCAGATTGCCTGGATGCGCTCATCATTGGACATTGCCTCAAAATCCTTCGGCTTGACAGACTCGTCCAGTCTGTCCTCATGGTCATTCTCGATCACAATCGACAGTACCTTCGAGCCATTCTGATGCAGCATCGGAGCAACGTCTACGACCTTACCGGAAACCGATGCGTGAACCGGAGCGCTGACGAAACCGCCTGCTTCAGCGATCATCTGACCCATGTTTACGATGTCACCCTTCTTCACCAGCGGCTTTGCCGGTGCGCCAATGTGCATCGAAACCGGAAGAATGACCTTATCAGGTGCCTTCAGGACTTCGATCGGCTTTTTGTTTGTTGCGGCCTTAAACCCCGGATCATTTTTAGTGCCAGGATGGATACCGCCACGAAACGTGTACGCCATTATGGATTCACCTCTCTGTTCATTTTGTGCGGCTTCCATCAGCCGCACGGCAGACAAATACTTGTACTGCGGAACAGCCGTCCCCCCGCAAAATCAGGCACGGCCATCTCGCGTGTTCTCAAGATCGTCAGGCAGTTTTCAGAGTGCGCTCATGAAAAATCTGCACCTGCACACGGAACTGGTTCCTCGCAGAATTTGCAAGCCTCCTGCTGAAACAGTTGCTCTGGCAGATGCTGACAGACATGATGCGCGGCTCCTGCGGCTGCGCCGCCGATCCCGCTGCGCTCGTTTTCTTCGAGCACAATTTTATACTTTAGATTATACCGTCATTCCCGCCAGAAACGCAAGGAATTTTGCAAAAAAAATAACACAAATCAACAAGTTTTTTTGCGTTTCCGGTGTTAGTCTGCGCTCACTTCATGTATTTTTCGATTTTTTCGTGAATTTTTGTTTTTCTCGTGCATCGTTTTCTGCAATTCCGGTCATACTACCTCCGTCAGCCGAGGGACAATTTGTCTTAAATTAGACAGCCGCAACAACAAATGCACAAATTTCACCCCTTTTTCCGAGTTCGTTTGTACAGACTTTTGTTTTTTCGCGCAAATCCGTCATTTTTTCCAAAAAAATGCAGGAGCTGATGCCAGCTCCTGCGGGTTCGTGGTTTTTTTGTCAGTCTCGGCGAAAATGCGGCGCATCCAGCACCACAGACAGTTCAATGTCCGCCTCGCTGATGGAGTTGGAAAGAACGCGCTGATAAATATCATTGCTCTTCAGCACCTCCGGATCTTCCCGCCGCAGCGGAATGCGCAGCCGCGCATGGGTACCGGCTTCTGCTGTACGCACATAGACCAGCAGGCCGCGATGCATCATGGCAATGCGGCGCACATAGGGAACGCCCAGTCCCCATCCGCCCGGCAGGGCATCCTGTAACTCCCACGTGCTGTTCATGCGCTGCATTGCGGCGTCCGAAATGCCGACACCGTCATCGTCTACGCGGAATGTCACGCTTTTATCCGTCACTTCCGCCGACAGGCGGACATGCACCTGCTCGCCGCCATGGCGCAGGCTGTTGGAAAACAGCGACATCAGCGCAGCGCGCAGCAGATGAGCATCAACCTCTATTTCTGCGTCATGCTGCGGCAAAACGATTTCAATATTATCGATGTGCTGCCGTTCCAACTGGCGGCGTATCTCCTCTATCAAGCAGGACAGACGGTATGTGCCCCACATCATTTCTTCCGGCGCGCCGGACAGCAGCTCCAGATGTCCAATGCTTCTCAGGATCCGGTAGGCTTCCCGCCGAATTTCCGCCGCAATCTCCGGCTGCTCCAGATGATCCAGCTGATTTGCCTGAAGAATCAGATTCGCCGCGCGATCCCGCAGATCAGCCGTCGCCGCCGTCACGCCGACAGCCTGCCGCTGCACCGCCGCAAACACCAGCACGGCACCGCCGCCGACAACCGGCACAATGCGCAGATCCCACTGTTTGCCGTCCACAAACACCATTTGCTCTTGTTCGACATGCTCTGCGATGCACTGCCGAATCAGATCGCGGATTTCCAGAGACAGCACGTTCTCGACCGAATAAAACACGGCATCGACAAACTGCTGCTTGAATGCCTTGTTTCGTGCCAGTACCATTAACTCGCGCGAAACATATACGGCAGGGCGCTGTTCGCCCCCCAGCCCAAGGCAAATTGCCTGTAAAACTTCCGTTGGTTGTTCGAGAAAGCATGTTTCGCCCTCTCTATTGGATAGAATGTGCTCCTGCTCTGTGTCCTTTTCCATTGCAATCGCCCCTCTCTTTCCGATTTTCGTCAATATGTGACAGTCATTTTTCCCACATTATAGCAGAAATTATAGTGTTCTGAACATGAGATATGAAATTATTTTTATTTTTCGCCGCATTTTATACAAATCTGTCATTGCGGAAATGTTTTTTTCCGTGTATAATGAATTCGTTCCAGTAAAACAGGATTTTATATTCAATAAGGAGGATATTTCTACTATGGGTATCAAAGTAGGTATCAACGGCTTTGGCCGCATCGGCCGTATGGTTTTCCGTGCTGGTCTGGACAACGAAAACATTGAGTTCCTGGGCATCAACGACCCGGGCATGACTCCGGACTACATGGCTTACATGCTGCGTTACGACACCATGCATGGCCAGTACACCGGTGACATTTCTTACACCGACAACTCCATCATCGTAAACGGTAAGGAGATCAAGGTATTCGCTGAGTTCAAGCCGGAGCAGATTCCGTGGGGCGAGATCGGCGTAGAGTACGTTGTAGAGTCCACTGGTTTCTTCCTGACTCAGGAAGCTGCTAAGGGCCACATCGAGGCTGGCGCTAAGAAGGTTATCATGTCCGCTCCGTCCAAGGATTCCACTCCGATGTTCGTATACGGCGTAAACCAGAACGTTTACACCAAGGACATGCAGTTCGTTTCCAACGCTTCCTGCACCACCAACTGCCTGGCTCCGATCGCTAAGGTTCTGGACGAGGCATTCGGCATCAAGGAAGGCCTGATGACCACCGTTCATTCCACCACCGGCACCCAGAAGACTGTTGACGGCCCGTCCAAGAAGGACTGGCGCGGCGGCCGTGCTGCTTCCGGCAACATCATCCCGTCTTCCACTGGCGCTGCAAAGGCAGTAGGCAAGGTTTATCCGAAGCTGAACGGCAAGCTGACCGGTATCTCCATGCGTGTTCCGACCCTGGACGTATCTGTTGTTGACCTGACCGCTAACCTGGTTAAGCCGGCTTCCAAGGAAGACATCTGCGCTGCTATGAAGAAGGCTTCTGAGACTCCGATCGAAGAGGGCGGCCTGAAGGGCGTTCTGGGCTACACCGAGGATGCAGTTGTATCTTCTGACTTCCTGGGCGATGCTCGCACCTCTATCTTCGACGCTACCGCTGGCGTTTACCTGACCGACAACTTCGTAAAGGTAATTTCCTGGTACGACAACGAGTGGGGCTACTCCAACAAGCTGCTGATGCTGCTGCAGCACATGGCTAAGGTTGACGCTGAGTAATCCTTCCTTACTGAAGAATTTTTTATCAGGCTTTCTCTTCGGAGAAGGCCTGATTTTTTTCTACCCTCAGCATACCCGTATCTTGTTCTTTGTATGCTGTTCATGTTACAATGAACAAAACAACTTAAAGGGGTATTTTTATGAAAAAGAAACTGACCGCCGGACTGCTGGCTCTCTGCCTGTTGACCGGTCTGACCGGCTGCGGAAGTGGGGATTTTGCCGCACAGGTTTCAGACAAGCTGCTCTCCTCAGACACCGGCATTGCTTTTGCCGTGGACAAGCCGCTGAAAGATGATGCTTTGACGCTGACAGTTCGCTCTATCACCTTGTCCGACGCTGTCTATGCACCGCTGACCACAGACAAGGACGGTTCCTATGCCGCGTACTACACGGAAGACGGCACAGGAAAAGAACAAGACGTCAACAAGGACTCTGTATATCTGGACTGCACCGCAGACATCAAAAATACCAGCGACAAAGCGCTGGATCTCGGAGACGATCTGTTTTTCTATGCCATCACCGATGGCACTGTATACAGTGATTACATGTCCTTTACAGAATCCAAAGACAGCACAGAGCTGATTGACGCAGACAAACTGGAAAGCGGGAAAACCGCCCGCGTCCACTATGCCATCATTCTGCCGGAGGATGTCGATGCCAGTACCTTGGATGTCGCCTTTATGCTGCCATCCGCGGAAGATATTTACCGCGTATCATTCCCAAAACTCGCTGTCGCAGAGCGCACGCTGCCCATCGGCGGTGCAGTGAAAACGCAAAGCGGCGCGATGCTCACCGTTGAATCCGCCAAGCTCGTTTCTTCTATCGAGCCTGTGACAAGCGCAGGCGGAGATACTTCTGTGCAGCTGATCGGCGGCGGTAATCTATTCGACGTCGTCCTGACCATTCAAAACAACAGCGATACCGATTTGCCGCTCGG
This sequence comes from Butyricicoccus sp., assembly GCF_050872565.1. Taxonomy (GTDB): domain Bacteria; phylum Bacillota; class Clostridia; order Oscillospirales; family Butyricicoccaceae; genus Butyricicoccus_A. The sequence goes on from NZ_JBNMHC010000103.1 coordinate 5,015, forward strand.
CACCTTATTTAGCGGCCGTGTGACCATGGATTCTATTAGCCGTCTCGGCACGCCGCTGCTGGAATCGGACATGGACTTGCAATATACCGGTTCAATTCCCGCCGGAACCAGCGCAACCGCGCATCTGGTATTTGAGGCGGACGGTATGCCCCGTGATTTGCAGCTCACCGATTCGTATTACATATATGTAGACGGTGTGTATTATCTCCTCTCTGCCTCGGCGTAAAGCAACATATAGATTGTGTGCAAAACAAAAGCACTAGTTCCGAAAATCGGTTCTAGTGCTTTTTCTGTATTTTTTACAGTCCCATGGACTTTTTCAGTGCTTCCAGCTCCGCATCTACCGCGGAATCCGCTGCACCTTTGCTGTATTTCTCTTCCAGTGCTTTGGCTTCATCTACCGGTTCGGTATTCAGCTCCGCCATCGCATTGGCTTCATCGAGCATTCGGTTTGCCTTGTCCTCCATTCGGTCAAACGCGCCCATGGCACCGCGCGCCTTGTCCGCATTGGATGTGATTTTATTCATGCGTTCCTGTGTCTTTGCCACAGAAACCTTTGCCTTAATCATCGCGCGGCGAGATTTGAGCGTTTCAATATCACTGACGAGCTTATCATGCATCTGGCGCATTTTGACTGCATTTTCATGTGCAGCAGTATAGGCATCAACAAGTCCTGCGCCTGCGCTTTCCAACTGCTGTTTCTTTGCCAGAAATACCTTGGCATCGCCTTCATTGCCTGCCAGCAGTGCCTGCTTGGCGAGATTTTCATATCGCGCAACTTCTGCCTGATTTTCTTCCATCAAACGTCTGGTGCGTGTCTCCTCTGCCATCACACCGGCAGTCTCTTTTTTGACCTCTGCGAGATTTTCATTGAGTTCGCGCAGATACTGGTCAATCATCTTGGACGGATCTTCCATTTTGTCGAGCACAGCATTGACATTTGCCTGCACAATATCTCCAAATCGTGAAAGAATACCCATAATTTCCTCCTAAATCCGTTCGAGAAATTACTTTTTGTTCTTTTTCTCGTATTTTTTCGCGAGATTTTCCGCTTCATCTTCGTTGCCGAACTGTTCCAGCGGCGTCTGCAAAATATCTTCCATCTCTTTGTCGCGGCGGCGTTTTTCCTGTCGTGCCTTTTCCCGCCAGCGGTACAGCAAAAATACTACAGCGACAACCGCGCCTGCGATGACAATGACGATAATCACCATCGGTGCCTGCGATTTCGTCACCGTCATAATGCGCTCGCCGGTCTTTTGGAAGACGGTCGAGAAAAACTCTTCATCTTCCATATTGCTGCTGTAATAGCGATCCAAATAATCCGCCAGCACACTGACTGCTTCGCTGTCCATAATCGTCTTGGCCTGCGAGCCGACAGCATAGCCGCAATTGTAGCTGCCGCTGCCGGTATCACAGAACACCAACAGAAAATGTCCTTCGTCCGTGAACAGTTTATCATATTCCTGCTCGGCGAACTGCTGAAGCTGTGTGGTGCTCGGTGTCGTGCTGCCGTTGTAATCGCGCAGAATATATAGATAGGGCTGCACGCCGGTACGCTGATAAAAATCCTTCATGCCGCTGGTCAGCTGATTTTTATTGCTGATCCA
>NZ_JBNMHC010000104.1:0-6603 GCF_050872565.1 Butyricicoccus sp.
ATTTATCAAAGCAGACGCTTTTTTGAAATTTGCCGGGGTGTGCGCTACCGGCGGACAGGCAAAATGGATGATCGAAGAGGGACAAGTTGCCGTGAACGGCGAGACCTGCACCCAGCGCGGCAAGAAACTGCATAAGGGTGATACCATCACGTTGGCTGACGGACAGCAGTTCCGTATTGTATGAACATCCAAACGCTGACACTGCGCGATTTTCGCAATTATGAGACCGCACAGCTGGCATTGGCGCCGGGCGTCAATGTATTTTGCGGAGAAAATGCGCAGGGAAAGACCAATATCTTAGAAGCAGTCGGACTTCTGTCAACCACGCGGCTGTTCCGTTCGGGACAAAAGCGGGATGCGGTGCGCTTTGGCGCACGGCAGGCGGAAGTCTGCGCCGCTTTTTTCGCAGAAAAGCGCAATATGACCGTGCGGGCTGTGGTTCCGAACGCCGGAAGAGCACAGTTTTTTATCAATGACATCAAGCAAAAACGGCTGTCTGATGTCAATGGCGTGCTGCGCACGGTGTTGTTTTGTCCAGAGGATCTGATGCTCATTCGAGAGGGCGCCGCCGCTCGGCGGCGGTTCATGGACATCGCGCTTTGCCAGCTGCGGCCGAATTATGCGCGGTATTTGTCGGAGTATGGCAGGCTGCACGAAAACAAGCTGCGTATTTTGAAGGATGCCGAGGAAAAGCCATCACTGCTTGATACCTTGGACGATTTCTCCTTCAGAATGTCCGCGATAGGCGGACAGCTCGTCCGGTATCGCGCGTATTATCTGCGGGCGCTGATGGAGAAAGCACAGGGCATTCACGCCTCGCTGTCCGGCAAGAATGAACAGCTGTCGTACCGGTATCACACGGTATCTGCTGTGACGGATCCGTTTGCTTCTGCGAAAGACATCGGGATGCAGATCTGGGAGCATATGTGCGCCCACCGCAGTGCGGAAATTGCCTCGCGCTCGTGCCTGTCCGGCCCGCACAAAGATGACTTGGAATTGCTCATCGGCGGACGCTCGGCAAAGAGCTTTGGCTCGCAGGGACAGGTGCGTACCTGTGCGCTGTCGCTCAAGCTCGCCGAGCGCGATATGTTTTATGAGAGCACGAAAGAATACCCCATTTTGCTGCTTGACGATGTTTTGAGCGAATTGGATGCCAAACGGCAGGATTTTGTGCTCAACCGCATCGAAAATGGACAGGTTCTCATCACTTGCTGCGAGCCGGAAAAGCTCGCGCAGGTGCAGGACGGACGGATGTTTTCGGTTTCCGGCGGCACCGTGCAGCGCGTATAACACAAACAGCGGATTTGCCCGGCGGGCGAATCCGCTGTTTTTTCTCTAAAATTCTGCGAAAAAATACCCAGAATGAAACATGTGGAAAATCGTGTGGAAAAGCTGCCGCTTTGTCGACAAAAAAGTGGGCAAAAATTCGAGAAACGGAAATATTTTTTGAGAAAACACGTGCAAAACTTCACAAAAAGTGGTATAATAAAAATCAGAGTTGGGATTGAAATTTTGCTTGGAGCAGGAGGTGTCCGCATGTATCTGCATCTGGGACAGGATGTGGTCGTTCCGACCCATTCCATTCTTGGCATCTACGACATGGACACCGCGACATGGTCCAAACACACCCGCGCACTCATCGCCTCGATGGAAAAGGCGGGACGGGTACAGGCGATCTTTGATGATCTGCCCAAGTCCTGCATTCTCTGCGAGGAGGGCGGCGTGCGCACGCTGTACATCTCCCAGCTGTCCACTGCGACGCTTCTGCGCCGAAGCGAGCAGGTTTTGACGGATTCTTCCGTCTAATTGGATTGGTTTATTTTCCGAATAAGAGATCCCGTGCCGAGCGGGATTGTTTTATTCCATGCTGATTTTTTTGTCATTGGAGACAGCAGCCGAAGCCGGCGGCCGGTGCTGTTTTTTCCCCCTCTTAGGAAGGTTCGCCGGAGAAATGGAATGTATGATATGAGTATGAGCGAAGAGATCCTGGATCTGACCGTCAAGGAAACCTATGATGAGAGCCAGATTCAGGTGCTGGAAGGACTGGAAGCGGTCCGCAAGCGCCCGGGCATGTACATTGGCTCGACTTCTGCGCGCGGCCTGCACCATCTGGTGTACGAAATCGTGGATAACTCCATCGATGAAGCACTGGCGGGCTACTGCACCCATATTGAGGTCACCTTGGAGCCGGACAGCGTCGTCACCGTGCGCGACAACGGCCGAGGCATTCCGGTCGGCATTCACCCGCAGATGGGCATTCCGACGCTGGAAGTGGTACTCACCGTCCTGCACGCAGGCGGTAAGTTCGGCGGCGACGGCTACAAGGTATCCGGCGGCCTGCACGGCGTGGGTTCCTCTGTTGTAAACGCCCTGTCCGAGTGGCTGGAAGCAACGGTATACGACGGAGAAAATAAATATACGATGAAGTTTGCCCGCGGCAAGACCGTCTCTACCCTGCGTTCGGTTCCGTGCAAGCATGAGACCGGCACGACCATTCGCTTCAAAGCGGACGGACAGATCTTTGAGACGCTGCAGTACGACTATGAGATTCTTGCCAACCGATTGCAGGAGCAGGCGTTCTTAAACGGCGGCGTCAAAATCACGCTGCGCGATGAGCGCGATCCGGACGATGAGCCGCGCGAAGACGTCATGCACTATGAGGGCGGCATCAAGCAGTTTGTCGCGTACTTAAACCGCAATAAGACCGCGCTGCATCCGGATGTTATTTACGTGGAGGGCAGCCGCGACAATTCTATGGCAGAGGTTGCACTCCAGTATACCGACGGCTACAACGAGAATTTGCTGTCCTTTGCCAACAACATCAACACCACGGAGGGCGGTACGCATGAGACCGGCTTTAAATCCGCGCTGACCAAGGTCATTAACGACTACGCGCGCAAGTTCGGCTTCCTCAAGGACAGCGACAAGAACTTCTCCGGTGAAGATGTCCGCGAGGGTTTGACCGCTGTCATCTCCGTCAAGCTGCCGGAGGCGCAGTTTGAGGGACAGACTAAGACCAAGCTCGGCAACTCCGACATGCGCAATCTGGTGGATTCTATGCTCAGCGAAAAGCTGACCATCTTCTTTGAGGAAAATCCGTCTGTCGGCAAGGCAATTATCGATAAGGCACAGACCGCATCGCGTGCCAGAGAGGCGGCGCGCAAGGCGCGAGAGATGACCCGGCGCAAGAGCGCATTGGAATCCGGTTCTCTGCCGGGCAAGCTGGCAGACTGCCAGGAGCGCGATCCGGAGCTAACTGAGATTTACATCGTCGAGGGCGATTCCGCAGGCGGCTCCGCCAAGGAAGGCCGCGACCGCCGGTATCAGGCGATTCTGCCGTTGTGGGGCAAGATGCTCAACGTAGAAAAGGCGCGTCTGGACAAGGTCTATGGCAATGATAAGCTGACCCCGATGATTACCGCGTTCGGCGCGGGCTTCGGCGAGGACTTCGATCCGGCTAAGCTGCGCTACGGCAAGATTATTCTGATGGCGGATGCCGATGTCGACGGCAGCCATATCCGCACGCTGCTGCTGACCTTCTTCTTCCGCTATATGCGTCCGCTCATTGAGCAGGGACATGTGTATATCGCACAGCCGCCGCTGTTCAAGAACACCAAGGGCAAGACCGTGCGCTACACCTACACCGAGCAGGAGCAGGTCAGTGTGCTGGCGGAAATGGGCGATGGCGTGGACATTCAGCGGTATAAAGGCTTGGGCGAGATGGATCCGGAGCAGCTGTGGGAGACAACCATGAATCCGGAAAACAGAACGCTGCTGCAGGTGACGCTGGAAGACGCTTCGATGGCGGATGAGATCTTTACCTTGCTCATGGGCGAAAAGGTAGAGCCGCGCCGCGAGTTCATTCAGAAAAACGCCAAGTATGTCAGCAATCTGGACATTTAAGCCGGAGGTACGGATGGACGAATTAAAACAAGCACGGATCAAGGCTGCGGCACAGCAGCTGATGAACGGACATGATGCGCTGGTGGATCTGCTGCCGGCAAAGAAGACGAAAAAGACCTCCGAAGAAGATGCCATCCTAGAGGATGCGCTGGATTCGCTGGAAGAGGCCATTTCTTGTCTCTCTGAATTGTTGGATGAGGAGGCATAAGCAAGTTGGCAAAGGATACTGAAAAGAATAAAATCCATTTTGAAAACCAGAAGATCATTCCGGTCGATCTGGAACGAGAGATGAAAAAATCGTACATCGACTACGCGATGTCGGTTATCGTGGGCCGCGCGCTGCCGGATGCACGCGACGGTCTCAAGCCGGTACATCGTCGTATTCTGTACGCGATGTATGAGGATCACCTGACCGCAGACCGCGCATACCGCAAGGCGGCAACGACCGTTGGTAATGTGCTCGGCCGCTATCATCCGCACGGTGATGCCTCGGTATATGACGCGATGGTTCGTATGGCACAGTGGTTCTCGCTGCGCTACCCGATGATTGACGGCCACGGCAACTTCGGTTCCATCGACGGCGACCCTCCGGCAGCTTACCGTTACACGGAAGCGCGCATGAGCAAGCTGGCGGCGCATATGATGACGGATATTGACAAGGATACCGTCGATTTCATGCCGAACTTCGATGACAACCGCAAGGAACCGGTCGTTTTGCCGTCGCGTTTCCCGAGTATGCTCGTCAATGGCTCGACGGGTATTGCTGTCGGCATGGCGACCAATATGCCACCGCACAACCTGACCGAAGTGATTAACGGCATCTGCCATGTCATTGACAATCCGGAAGCCGGACTGGAGGAAATCTGCCAGTATATCAAGGGACCGGATTTCCCGACCGGCGGCGTAATTATGGGCCGCAGCGGCATTCGTGCGGCTTATGCGACCGGCCGCGGCAAGCTCAAGGTTCGTGCGCGCACGCATTTTGAAGAGATGCCGAACAACCGCACCCGCATTGTCGCCACCGAGATTCCGTACGGCGTCAATAAGGCGCGTCTGGTCGAGAGCATTGCGGATCTGGTCAAGGACAAGCGCGTAGAGGGTATTTCCGACCTGCGCGATGAGTCTGACCGCGAGGGTATCCGCGTGGTCATTGAGCTCAAGCGCGATGCCAATCCGCAGGTTGTGCTCAATCAACTGTTCCATTACACACAGCTGCAGGACACGTTCTCGATTAACAATCTGGCACTGGTCAATAATCAGCCGCGCACGCTCAATCTGCGCGAGCTTATCGACCAGTACATTGAGTTCCAGAGAGAAATCATCGAACGCCGCAGCCGCTATGAGCTGAACCGCGCAGAAAAGCGCGCCCATATCTTAGAGGGCTTGAAGGTTGCCACCGAGAATATTGACCGGATCATTGCGATTATTCGCGCATCGGCAAATGAGACCGAAGCCAAGCAGAAGCTGATTGAAGAGACCTTTATCGTCAATCAGATCGCCCTGCTCGGCATTGTGGACGGCAAGGAAGAGTTCCCGTTCCATCTGGACGAAGAACAGGCACAGGCTATCGTGAGTATGCGTTTGGGTCGTCTGTCCGGTCTGGAGCGTCAGAAGCTGGCGGATGAATACGATGAGATCGAAGGCCGCATTCATGAGCTGCTCGAAGTACTCAACAGCAGAGAAAAGCAGCTGGAAGTCGTTCGCACGGAACTGATTGCCATTCGCGATAAGTTCGGCGATGAACGCCGCACCGGCATTGAAATCGTCGATGATGATATTGATATTGAAGATTTGATTCCGCAGGAGGACTGCACGTATACGCTGACGCACAGAGGCTATATCAAGCGTCTGCCGACGTCGTCGTATCGCGCCCAGCGCCGCGGCGGCCGCGGTGTCAATGCGATGGCAACCCGCGAAGAAGATTATGCAGAGGTGCTGTTTGCTGCATCCTCGCATGATAATATTCTGTTCTTCAGCAGCTTTGGCAAGGTATATCTGCTCAAGGGCTATCAGATTCCGGAGACCAGCCGCACGGCAAAGGGCACCAATCTGGTCAACCTGCTGACACTGGAACAGGGCGAGACCATTTCTGCCATGTTCAGCGTACCGGAAGAGCAGTACGATGAAAAGCATTATCTGTTCTTTACGACGGAACGCGGTGTTGTCAAGCGCGTTTGCCTGGCAGATATGACCCATATCCGCAAGACCGGTCTGCGTGCGCTGTCGCTCAATGAGGGAGATCGCCTGATTGATGTCCGTCTGACCGATGACACGCAGGATATGCTGATTATTACGGCAAAGGGCAGAGGTATTCGCTTCCATGAGAGCGAAGTGCGCGCTATGGGCCGCTCGGCAGTCGGTGTCAAGGGCATTGAGCTGGATGCTGATGACCGCGTTATTGGCGGCGTTCGTGCTCGTCCGGAGGGCGAAGTGCTGACCATTACAGAAAATGGCTTTGGTAAGCGCACACCGGTGGAGGATTATTCCATTCACCATCGCGGCGGCAAGGGTATTTTGGCTCATGCCTTGAGTGAAGCTACCGGCAATATCGCGGGCTGTGCCGTTGTCGATGAGGACAATGACGTGCTGATTATCACGGATGACGGCGTCATGATTCGTACCGACGTCGGAGATATTCGTCTGTGCGGCAGAAATTCCAAGGGCGTCATTGTGATGCGCACCGGTGAAAATGTCCATGTC
>NZ_JBNMHC010000105.1:0-6600 GCF_050872565.1 Butyricicoccus sp.
CCGTGGGAACCGTTAGCTCTCACCCCTGACAACATTTTAGGGGCGGGAGTTGTTTTTTTGCCCCAAAGAAAGGAAATGGATTGTTATGATTAACATTACCCTGAAAGACGGAACCATCATGCAGGTCGAGGATGGTGCTACTTGTCTGGATGTTGCCAAGCAGATTTCTGCTGGTCTGGCGCGCGCCGCACTGGCAGCAGAGGTGAACGGAAAGACCGTTGACCTGAAGACCCCGCTGGAGAAGGACTGCACGATGAGCGTCCTGACCTTTGACGATGACATGGGCAAGTGGACCCTGCGTCACACCGCTTCTCACGTTCTGGCACAGGCAGTCAAGCATCTGTATCCGGACGTCAAGCTGGCAATTGGTCCGGCTATTGACAACGGCTTCTATTATGATATTGATTCCGAGCATAACTTCACGCCGGAGGATCTGGAAAAGATCGAGGCAGAGATGAAGAAGATCGTCAAGCAGGGCATTCCGATGATCCGCGAGGAAGTTTCCCGCGAGGATGCCCTGAACCTGTTCCGTGAGAAGAACGAGCCGTATAAGGTAGAGCTGATTGAAGATCTGCCGGAGGGCGAGCTGATTACGCTGTATCATCAGGGCGACTTTACCGACCTGTGCGCTGGTCCGCACTGCACGGATACCTCGAAGGTCAAGGCATTCAAGCTGACGTCCTGCACCGGCGCATACTGGCGCGGCGATGAGCACAACAAGATGCTCCAGCGTATCTACGGCACAGCATTCCCGAAGAAGACCATGCTGGACGAGTATCTGGCAGCTGTCGAAGAGGCAAAGAAGCGCGACCACAACAAGCTGGGTCGTGAACTGGAGTACTTTACCACCGTTGAAACGCTGGGTCAGGGTCTGCCTGTTATGCTGCCGAAGGGTGCTCGTGTCATCCAGCTGCTGCAGCGTTGGGTAGAAGACGTCGAGCAGGAGCATGGCTATCTGCTGACCAAGACCCCGCTGATGGCAAAGCGTGAATTCTTCCGCATTTCCGGTCACTGGGATCATTATCTGGACGGCATGTTCATCATCGGCGATCCGTATGATGAAGAGAAGGAGTGTCTGGCTCTGCGTCCGATGACCTGCCCGTTCCAGTATCAGGTATACCTGAACCGTGCGCGTTCGTACCGCGATCTGCCGATGCGCTTGGGCGAGACTTCGACGCTGTTCCGCAACGAGGACTCCGGCGAAATGCACGGCCTGATTCGTGTTCGTCAGTTTACCATCTCTGAGGGTCACAACGTTGTTCGTCCGGATCAGCTGGAAGAAGAGTTTAAGGACTGCCTGGATCTGGCACATTACATGCTGGATACCGTTGGTCTGTGGGAGGACTGCTCGTTCCGCTTCTCGCAGTGGGATCCGGCAAACCCGAACAACAAGTACGAGGGTACCGCAGAGCAGTGGGAAGAAGCACAGGCTACGATGGCACAGATTCTGGACGATCTGGGCGTACCGTATGAAGTCGGCATTGATGAGGCTGCCTTCTATGGCCCGAAGCTGGATATTCAGTACCACAACGTACACGGCAAGGAAGACACGCTGGTTACCATCCAGATTGATATGCTGCTGGCACAGCGCTTCGGCATGTATTACACGGATGCAGACGGCCAGAAGAAGCTGCCGTACATCATTCACAGAACTTCTCTGGGCTGCTACGAGCGCACACTGGCATACCTGATTGAGAAGTATGCAGGCTCCCTGCCGACTTGGATGGCACCGGAGCAGGTACGTGTCCTGCCGGTAACCGACCGTGCCGCAGACTATGCGGATGAAATCGGCAAGAAGCTGCTCAAGAAGGGCTATCGCGCAACCGTAGACCATCGTTCGGAAAAGCTGGGCTACAAGATCCGCGAGGGCCGCAACGAGCGCATTCCGTATCTGCTGATTGTCGGCGATAAGGATCTGGAGAACAACACGGTATCCCCGCGTCAGCGTGCAGACGGTGATCTGGGTGCTATGAGCTTTGAAGAGTTCGAGGCTCAGCTGGCAGAGGTTGTTTCTACCAAGGCAAAGAAGTAAAATAAGTTATTCTTCGGGCTGTTCGAGCACGCGGTGCAGCTGGGTATTGGCTTGCACGCGAATTTCGTACAGCACACCCGGCTCCAACGGTCCGAAGAGAAATCGTCCCTGCGCATCGGTGCAGCTGACACCGGCAACCGCGTCCGGCTCAACGCCGCCGGATGCGTATAAGACGGCCAGAGCGTCGGAGATCGGCGCGCCGCTGTCATCCGTGACTGTGCCGAGAAGCACAGGACGATCCGGCTCGCGCAGCGTCACATGGGTTTCCACGATTTCCTGTGCAGAGGGACGGACATAGAAAATAGACTGCATAAAGAGCACCTCCGGCATGTACTGATGCTTCAGCGTATGCGGAAGGGGCGAAAAGGTGCATACAGAAAGGAAAGATATTCATATGAAGATGAGCAGTATGCTCGGCGCCCGCTTTAAGGAAACTCCGGCGGATTGCCAGTTAGACAGCCATAAGCTCATGATCCGTGGCGGCTATATGAAGCAGCTGACCACCGGCATTTACTCCCTGTTTATGCCGACCAAGCGTATCTGCAAGAAGATTGAGAACATCATCCGCGACGAGATGGACAAGATTGACGGACAGGAAGTCATGTTCCCGGTTGTTATGCCGGCATCTCTGTGGCAGGAATCCGGCCGCTATGAGTCCATCGGCAGCGAAATGGCTCGTTTTAAGGACAGAAGCGGTCAGCCGGTTGTTCTGGGCATGACGCACGAAGAGGCGGCTGTCCATCTGGCACGCGGCACGGCACAGTCGTATTCGCAGTATCCGTTTATGATCTATCAGATCCAGACCAAGTTCCGCGATGAGCCGCGCGCCCGCGGCGGTCTGATTCGTGTTCGTGAGTTCACGATGAAGGATGCGTATTCGTTCCATACGTCGCAGGAAGATCTGGAAGCATACTATGAAAAGTGCTATCAGGCATATGTCAATATCTACCGCCGTGCCGGTGTGCCGGAAGTTATCGCGGTAAAGTCTGACTCCGGTATGATGGGCGGCAGCGTATCGCATGAGTTCATGCTGCTGACCGATTGCGGTGAAGACACCATCGTGCTGTGCGATGAGTGCGGCTACAGCTCCAACATGGAAGCTGCAGACTGTATCGTTGATGCACCGGAAACCACAGAGGCTCCGCTGGAGAAGGTACACACCCCGGGCACCAAGACCATTGAGGCTGTCTGTGAGTTCCTGCACGCACCGGCAAATGCATCGTGCAAGGCTGTTGTCTATCAGAAGAATCTGACCGATGAGTATGTCATTGCGTTTATTCGCGGCGATCTGGAGGTCAATGAGACCAAGCTGCGCAATTTCCTCGGTGAAGAGATTCATCCGGCTGAAATCACCGCAGAGAGCGGCATTGTCGCTGGATTTATTGGACCGGTAGGTCTGCCGGAGGGCGTTTCTTTCGTCATTGATCAGTCTCTGGCTGCACTGAACAGCTCGGTTTGCGGCGCAAATGAAGAGGACTATCATTATACCGGCTACAACGTCAAGCGCGATACGCCGGACGCACCGATTGCAGATTTTGCTAAGACCTATGAGGGTGCAACCTGTCCGTGCTGCGGCAAGAAGTCGATTCGCATCAGCCGCGGCATTGAGGTCGGCAACATCTTCCAGCTCGGCACCAAGTACACCAAGTCCATGGAAATGACCTATATCGGTCAGGACGGCAAGCCGCATTACCCGATTATGGGCTGCTATGGCATCGGTGTTGGCCGTCTGTGTGCATCGGTATGCGAGGCAAAGCATGACGAATACGGCCCGATCTGGCCGATGAGCATTGCTCCGTGGCAGGTACACATCTGTGCCATCAAGGCAACAGATCCGCAGGTACGCGAGACCGCAGATGCGCTGTATAACAACCTGCAGGCAGCTGGCGTAGAGGTACTGTATGATGACCGCAAGGTCAGCGCAGGCAACATGTTCTCGGATGCCGATCTGCTCGGCGTGCCGGTACGTGTTATCGTCAGCCCGAAGACCATCAAGCGCGGCTGTGTCGAAGTGTCTAAGCGCGACAAGTCTCTGCGTGAGGATGTTGCTCCGGAAGAAGCACAGGCATATGTAGAGAAGCTGGTTCAGTCCATGCTGGACGAGCTGAAGTAAAAAGCAAGCAAAACAAAACGGCAGGCAGCGACCATCACTGCCTGTCGTTTTTCTTTTTTGCAGAGAGGAGATATGATGTTTCAAGCATTGAAGACAGCAGTTGGCTCTGGGACATTTACGGCTGACAGCGCGATGGAAGCGACAAACGATGCGACCAATGACGTCATTCGCGGCGTACAGTCGGTTACGTCCATGATGCATCTGCCGTCATGGTTCGGACGGCTGCTGTTTATTCTTATTACCATTCTCGTCATGCTGTGGCTGGTGCGTTTTGTCAATCACATGTTTCGGCGCACCAAGGAGGCGATGTTGGCGACAGGAAATACCGATGTCACCCTGTTGTCCTTTGCGCGGTATGTCATTATCGTTGGCATTTATTTTATCGGCGGCGTCGTTGTGGTGTCGAGTATTCCGGGAGCATCGGACTCCCTGACAGCGCTGTTGGCATCTGGTAGTATTGTCGCTGTCGTTGTCGGCTTTGCCGCACAGGACACGCTGGGCAATGTCGCGGGCGGCGTGATGATTCTGTTTTTCAAGCCATTTATCATCGGTGACTTTGTGCGCTATGTCGATTCCAATGTGTCCGGTGTGATTGAAGAGATCACGCTGCGCCATACGGCGATTCGCACGCCGGAGAACAAGCGCATTATTATTCCGAACGGTACGATTAACAGTGCGGTCATTGAAAACGCCAATTACGCCGATAAACGCATTTGTGAATTGTTTAACGTAGGAATCACCTATGAGAGTGATATGGAGAAAGCCATCGAGATTTTACGCGATGAAGTCATGCGGCAGCCCCTGCATCTGGACATTAGAACAGCGGAAGAAAAGTTGACGTTGCCAGAAGTGAAAGTTGAAGTTGTTGAACTTGCAGATTCGGCGGTTATTTTGCGTGCGTGGCTGTGGGCGGAGGATCAAACGGCTGCGACGGCACTAAAATTTGCACTCAATCGGTCGGTTAAAAACCGATTTGATGCAGAAAACATTGAATTTGCGTACCCTCACGTGACAATTACAAAGTGACGGAAAAGCCGTCATCCCTGCTTCAGATTCTCTGCGAGCAGGGATTTTTTTGTTCTGTTCCCTATTTATATCGCGAATTTGCGATTGCTTGACATGGAAAAGCTTGGGTTAAAACGCACAAAAACAAGAAGTACGAATTGTGTGAATTAAATAACGAAAAAATCTAGATATGGAAAAAGTGCACAAAACAAAATGCAAAAACTTGTATAGTTTGTTGAGAATTAAGATTGCGCGATTGCGAGAAAGTGTGTATGATATAGGCAAGCTAAAGGAAAGACATCCGGAAGCCAAAACAGACGAAAGTCTGAGGAGCAAATTGAAAGCTCCAGATAAACAAGCGTCATTTCTAAGACGCACACACACAATTACGAATGTTGGAGGTGAGTCAATCATGAAACGTTCATTCAATCAGATGGCAAACGCCTATGTCAAAGAGCTTCGCAAGAATAAGATTGACCAGGCCGTTATTCATATGTTTGGTAAGTAAGAGAAAACACATCGCATACGATATACTATAGGAGGAATAAATCATGGGATTCTTTGGAGAACTGACAAGAGCAAGAATGATGGAGCTGTCCGGCGAGAAGATCGCATACGCAGCACGCGCTAAGAAGAACCACTAAGTCGAAAGACAACTGATATACGAGAAATACAAGGAGGAACGAATCATGGGATTCTTTGGTGAACTGACAAGAGCAAGAATGATGGAGCTGTCTGGCGAGAAGATTGAGTGCGTAGCACGCAACAAGAAGCGTCACTAATCATACAGAACACATCCTGCTAAAAACAAACCGTTTATAACACTTACCGATAGAGGAGGAACGAATCATGGGATTCTTTGGAGAACTGACAAGAGCAAGAATGATGGAACTGTCCGGCGAAAAGATTGAGTGCGTAGCACGCAACAAGAAGCGTCACTAATCATACAGAACACATCCTGCTAAAAACAAACCGTTTATAACACTTTACCGATAGAGGAGGAACGAATCATGGGATTCTTTGGAGAACTGACAAGAGCAAGAATGGTAGCACTGTCCGGCGAGAAGATTGAGTGTGTAGCACGCGCTAAGAAGCGTCACTAAGCACTGACGAGCTATCTATATAAAATATTGCAGCATCTCAATGATACCGACGTACGGGCGGCAGAGATGCTGCTTTTTTTCGTCAATTTTGGTAAAAACCATGACAGAACATAGGGTTTGTGGTATGATGAAAACACGTGAACAAAAAGGAGGCGGTGTTCATGAACGGAATTCCATCAGAAACGTGGCGTGTGCGCCGCAGTGCAGATATTATTGCACTGACAACTCTTGCGGAGATGGGAATCAATTGTCTGCTGTATCCGATTATGCCGCTGTTTCCACAGGCGGCAGAAGGCTCGTTTCTCTATGAGATGGAAGATATGCTGACCTATTTGCTGATTTTTGTC
>NZ_JBNMHC010000106.1:0-6571 GCF_050872565.1 Butyricicoccus sp.
ACCGGAATGCCGCGTTCAGACAGAGCTTCCATCTGTGCAGGCTCCAATTCTACAAAGCGAATGTTGTCGAGGGTCTCCTCCGCAATATTGACGCTGTTATCTACCATACGTTCTAAGCCGTACAGAATCGCGGAGAAATCGGCGGTCATGCTTGCTTCGCACTTGCCCGCCTTGACGCGAGCCATATGCGCCTTATTGAAGCGTTTTTGTGCCTTGCGCAGCTTTTTCTTATCTGCAATGACCTGCCGTCTGCTCCGACTGATTTTCTGTCAGTACATACTGCAGCATACTGCGCGTGCTCTCATCTCCATCTACCACATAAATGTTCATGCTCCCGCCTCACAGCACGCGGGAATTTTTATAGGTACCCGTGATAGAAAACTCTACCCACTCGGAAATATTGACGGCATGGTCACCGATGCGCTCCAGATACTTGGAAATCATCATAATATCCATCGCCTGCTCAGCATCATCCATCGATTCATGAATGCGCTTGACCAGCACCGTGCGCACTTCATTGAACAGACGGTCTACGACGTCATCGTACTCCATGACGCTGTGTGCCTTTGCCAGATCGTTGGCAACAAAGGCATCAATGGAATCATGCACCATTTTTGTCGCAGCTTCTACCATATAATCAATCTGTTCCGGCGCTGCATAGTCCGGTGTCTCGCACAAAAACAGTGAAACATCGGCAATGTCATCTGCCAAATCGCCAATACGCTCCAGATCCGTAACCATTTTGAGGGCAGCGGACACCTCGCGCAGGTCACGCGCTACCGGCTGCTGTTCCAGCAGCAGCTTGAGGCACGCGCTCTCAATCGCGCGCTCTTTCTGGTCGATCTCTTTATCGCCCTGCATCGTGATTTTTGCCAGCTCCGCATCGCGTGTGCGCAGTGCTTCCACCGCATGGCTGATAGCTGCCTCACACAGCGCTGCCATCGAAACCAGCTCATCATGCAAATCTGTCAATTGCTTATCATATTTGGTTCGCATATGCTTCCTCCCATTAACCAAATCTGCCGGTGATGTAATTTTCCGTTCTCTGATCCTTCGGCATCGAGAACAGCTCTGCGGTCTCGTTAAATTCTACCACTTCGCCTAGCAGGAAAAATGCCGTTTTGTCCGAAACACGCGTTGCCTGCTGCATGTTGTGCGTCACCATCACGATGGTGTAATCCTGCTTGAGATCCTGTACCAGATCTTCGACCTTCATGGTGGAAATCGGATCCAGTGCCGAAGTCGGCTCATCCATCAGCAGTACTTCCGGCTCAATGGCCAGCGCGCGAGCGATGCACAATCTCTGCTGCTGACCGCCGGACATGCCCAGAGCGCTCTTGTCCAGTCGATCCTTGACTTCATCCCAAATTGCCGCATTGCGCAGGCTCTTTTCGACGATTTCATCAAGCACAGCCTTCTTGTGAATACCATGGGTGCGCGGACCAAAGGCAATGTTGTCATAGATGCTCATCGGGAACGGATTCGGCTTCTGGAACACCATGCCGACGCGGCGGCGCAGCACGTTGACGTCCATATTGCCAAAAATATCCTCGCCGTCCAGCAGAACGGTGCCGTCAATCTTGCAGCCCTCGACCAAGTCATTCATGCGGTTGAGCGTCTTGAGCAGGGTGGATTTACCGCAGCCGGACGGGCCGATGAATGCCGTGATTTCCTTTTCCGGCAGCTCCAAATTGATGTTTTTGAGGGCATGAAACTGGCCATAATGCAGGTTCAAGTCCTGAATTTTATATTTCATATGCATACTCATAAATGATAGTTCCTCTTACTTTTTCGTCAGCTTCCGTGCAACGAGCGCGGAAATGGTATTCATTGCCAGAACAATCAGCAGCAAAACAACTGCCGTTGCATATGCCTGATCCGTGTGCAGACCTTCACTGGACAGGCAGTACATGTGTACCGCCAAAGTACGACCGGAAGAAAACAGACCGGTTGCCATATCCGTTGCTGTGCCAGCGGTGTAAATCAGGGCAGCGGTTTCACCGACAATACGGCCGACTGCCAAAATAATACCTGCCAAAATACCTGGCATCGCAGACGGAAGCACGATGCGGAATACCGTGCGCAGTCTGCCCGCGCCCAGTCCAAAGCTCGCCTCGCGGTACATATCCGGCACAGCGAGCAGGGCTTCCTCTGTGCTTCGCATGATAAGCGGCAGCACCATAATCGACAGCGTCATCGCACCGGACAGCAGCGACAGCTTCCAATGCAGCTGGGTGACGAAGAACAGCATACCGAACAGACCATAGACAATAGACGGAATGCCGGACAGCGTTTCTGCCGTCAGACGCATGAGACCGACCAGCTTATTGCCCTTCTTTGCATACTCTACCAGATAAACCGCAGTGAACACACTGATCGGAATGGCAATGAGCAGCGAGAGCAGTGTCATCTCAATGGTTGTGATGATAGACGGCAGCATCGAGCAGTTTGTCGAGGTGTATGTCCAAGAGAACAGACTCGGCGTCAAATACGGGATGCCCTTGACGAGAATATAGCCAATCAAGAAGGCGAGAACCGCAAACGTAAAGATTGCTGCGCCGTACACGAGCAGACGCAAAACTAGCGAATGAATGGTCTGTGTCGGCTTGGGAGAAGAATTTTTCCGCTGGACATGCTCTCTCGGCATCTCCATCGCTCTGCTTCCGGTCATATCTTCTCACCTCTCTTTTTGATGATGGCAAACGTGATATTGATAATCAAAATAAAGACGAACAGCACGACGCCGGTAGCAATCAATGCCTGTCGATGCAGGCCGGTTGCATAGCCCATTTCCAGCACGATGTTTGCAGTCATCGTGCGCACACCGCGCAGAATGCTGGTCGGAATGCGCGCCTGATTGCCCGCTACCATAATAACAGCCATGGTCTCACCGATGGCTCTGCCGATACCGAGCACCGCCGCTGCCAAAATACCCGACTTTGCAGCCGGAAGAACGGCAAAAAACGTCGCGTGCTCATGGGTAGAACCGAGTGCGAGTGCGCCCTCATAATAGCTGTTCGGAACCGCATTGAGTGCCGATTCGCTCAGATTGATAATGGTCGGCAAAATCATGATGCCGAGCAGAACAGCGGCAGTCAGCATACTGACACCGGTGCAGCCGCGCAGGTTGCGTGCCAGCGGCACCATCACAACCAGACCAAAGAAACCATAAATAATAGACGGAATACCTGCCATCAGCTGAACCAGCGGTTCGAGTACCTTATGCAGCTTTTCCGGACAGAAGCGAGACAGATAAATGGCAGTGAGCAGACCAATCGGCAGACCGATAATGACGGCGCCCGCTGTGACGCACAAGCTGCCAACGATCATTGGCAGGATGCCATAACTTGCCGGCTGATTCTTCGGTGCCCAGTCCGTGCCCAGCAAAAATTGGAACAAGCCAATTTCCTTCATCGCCGGAATACCGTTGGCAAACAGGAACACACAAATCAGCGCAACAGCAACGATGGACATGCAGGCGCACAAGGCAAACAGCCAAGACATGCCGCGCTCCATCAGTTTTTGTCGTTTTAACATAACATTGAAACCTCTTTGTTGCATAGATCCGATTGACAAGGAACAACCCTCCGTCGTTTGACGGACGGAAGGTTGCTGCCTGTCATCTTATTTCTGAATTACTGTACGTCAGCCCAGTCGGTCGTCTCACCGGTAAAGATGCTCTTTACCTGGTCAGAAGTCAGATTGTCAATGCTGTTGTTCGGATTGACAATGACTGCAATGCCGTCCAGTGCGATCTCTGTCGGAGTCAGATTCTGCTTTTCCTCATCGGTCAGGTCACGAGATGCCATGCCGATGTCGCAGGTGCCTTCGCTTGCACTGGTCATACCAGTCGTGGAATCGGATTCCTGTACGGTTACCTTGACATTCTTGTTGACGCCCTCATATGCTTCCTTCAGCTTTTCCATGACCGGTGTTACGGAAGAAGAGCCTGCAACGGTAACGTCGCCGGAAGCATTGCCAGCCTGATATGCCTGCGCCTTGTCATCTACCGGAATGTAACCGTTGTCAGAGATGATCTTCTGACCATCGGCGGACAGAATGTAGTTGAGGAAATCCTGTGCTGCCGTGCTCAGATCGCTCTTGGTTGCTACATTGAACGGACGAGAGATTTTATACGAGCCGTTGAGCACGTTGTCCGTGGTTGCCTCTGCGCCGTCAATCTTGACTGCCTTGACAGAGTTGCTCATCGAACCGAGAGAAGCATAACCGATGGCGTTCTTATCACCAGATACATTCTGCATCATAACTTCGGTCTGATTGGCAATGATTGCATCGGAAGTGGTGTTGTCGGTCTTGTTGCCGCTTGCGTCCTTGGTCTCAATACCGAACAGTTCGATAAATGCGCCGCGGGTGCCGGAACCGTCCTCACGAGATACTACATCAATCGCGCCGCTTACGCTGCCGCCTGCGGTGGAACCGTCAGAAGTGGTCTGGGTGTCGGAGCTAGAGCTGCCGCAGCCTGCCAGTGCGCCCATCAGCAGCATACCTGCTAAGGACATTGTGCCAAAACGCTTGAGTGTCTTCATTGCTTTCATAATCGAAGTCCTTTCATTCGTGTCAGTATAAGATTTTTGTTTCGTTCAACAGCCTCTATTCTACGCATACCGTGTAAACTCCGCGCCAGCCAAGCGGTAAAATATTCGTAAATCTCGCTTTCTTTCGTAAAATATCTGTCTGGAATGTAAGATATGTTAAAATTTGATGCAGCAAAATATTTTCTGTTCCCCACTTGACAACTTCGCGCTCGTGTGGTACTTTTAATACGATAAATAAAAAAATAAACCGTTGATCGAGACAAGTACGCTTCGTGAAGTACGCACAGAGAGCTGTAGATGGTGGGATTACAGTGGTATGGATGATGCCGAATGGACTCGTGAGGGCAGTCTGAACGCCGGTTGGCAAGTAGGCGCTGACGGTCTCCCGCCGTTATCGTGGAACGCACATGTTGGTGTGTGGTAAGTGGTCGATGTTTTTTATGATGTCGGCAATATGGGTGGCACCGCAGAAGCTGATGGCTTTTGTCCCAAGGATTCTTGCAGAAATGCAGAACGTGGGATGAAGGCTTTTTTTATTTGCAAATTTACAACTGTTAGGAGTATCTATCATATGAAACTGGAAAATTACGAGGTACATCTGCCGAGTTATTCCATCGGCAATACCATTTATAACAAGATTGGACCGGTCTGCGAATCGTATGGCAAAACCATTCTGGTCATCGGCGGCAAACAAGCGCTTGACGCCGCATTGGACAAAATCCGCGCCGCTGTCGAGGAAACCAATCTGGAAATCATCGGTGTGGAGCTATTCGGCAAGGACTGCACCTATGCCAACGTAGAGCGTCTGCGCGCCATGCCGATCTATCATGAAGCGGATATGGTATTCGGTGTCGGCGGCGGCAAAGCGCTGGATACCGTCAAGTGTCTGTGCATCACGGACGACAAGCCGGTCTTTACCTTCCCGACCATCGCCTCGAACTGCTCCGCTTGCACCGCTGTATCAATTATGTACAATGAGGACGGCACATTTTTAAAGCCAAATTTCTTTGTTCGCCCGGCAATGCACGCGTTCATCGACACAGAAATTATCGCCAAGGCTCCGTGCCGATACATGTGGGCAGGCATGGGCGATACCTACGCCAAGTTCTATGAGGCAACGATTTCTTCCCGCGATGAGCGTCTGGAGCACTTCACCGCTGTCGGCGTTGCCATCTCGCATATGTGCCGCGATCCGCTGCTCGCCTACGGCGCAAAGGGATTTTCCGACCATCAGAAGGGCATTTCTTCCTATGAAGTGGAGCAGATTATTCTGGCTATCATCGTCACAACCGGCGTTGCCTCGATTTTCCTGACCAAAGACTTTACGCCGGATTACAACAGCGGTCTGGCACATGCCGTCTTCTATGCGCTGACCAACTATCCAATCATTGAGGAAAAGCATCTGCACGGTGAAGTCGTCGGCTTTGGTGTTTTGCTGGCTCTGCTCGTTGACGGACAGGACGAAGAATTTGAAAGAGTTTACCAGCTCAACAAGGCCGTCAAGCTGCCGGTTTCTCTGGAAGAGATTGAAATCTCTGAAGAGCAGTGGGAAGAAAGCACCAACCGCATTCCGCATATGTCGGATGTAGCGCATTACCCGTATGTTGTCACCAAGCAGATGCTGACGGATGCCATGCATAAATTAAAGGAAAGAGCAGGACGCGACAGTCATGAATAAGCAAGCAAAAACAAGTTCCATTATCTTAGGCATTGCCTTTGTATGGTTTACCACCCATTTCGGCGGCGGCTTTGCCTCCGGCGCACAGATTTATACCTATTATGTCAAGTATGGCATCTGGTGTCTGCTCATGCCGGTTCTCGCCATGCTGTACAATGCGGTATTCTTCGCCTACTGCCTGCGGTTTGCCCGCAAGCACGAGGTATACGATTATCGTTCCTACAACAACGCGTTTTACGGCAAATTTGCCCCGATTTTCTCCAATTTATTTGAAGTATTGTATCTGTGCGTGATGTGTGTCGCACCGGCTGTTGCTTTTGCAACCGGCGGCGCCACG
>NZ_JBNMHC010000107.1:0-6552 GCF_050872565.1 Butyricicoccus sp.
CGCAAGCGCAGCACACTGTCTATTTGACAGGCATATTGATCCGCCGTCTGTCGGGTCTCTGATGCAATATGAGAAACGACGCACAATTTTCCCTGTCTGTCAAAACACCCCAGTGTAATCGCTGAATTTTGTATATTGATTGCAAGCAGCATAAGTGCCTGTCCCCTTTCTCGTGTATATGTCTGCTATTATATGCCGATTTTGCGCTGCTTGCAAGCAGACTTTTTGCATTTTTTCGCAGAATCTATCGGCAAGCGATCTGCCAGCCAAACCAGCGGAATACTCAGTGCAAACCAAACGAGGCTATACTTGATGCAGATTTGCCCCGCCAAATTGCCCAGCTCACCGGAATAATCCCAAACATGCAGCTGCATTCCCAAATTAAAAATACATCCAAAAATAAACTCGACAAATAACACAGCGACAGCACTTGCTACTGCGCGAAGAAGCAGACAATATTGCCACAGACAATCGGAAATCCATCCCATCAATCCGAAACAAATACCGCCCGCCAGCGCCATCGACCAGTGTGACCATCCTCGGAATAAAATTTCTAAAAACGGATACCCCCAAAAACCATATGCCATCAAAATCATTGTTTTTTGTATCTGATTCAAACCACATCACCTATGTGATAGCTTTCCCTATCTCAAAGAGAATATTCTGCGCCAATCTGGCATATCCTGTTTGGGGAGGTATTTTTATGAAGACATTTTGGCAAGGTAATCTGATTGTTCATCCGCGGCATCGTCCCCGCAGAAAACAGGCTGCCGGTAAGCTGTATCGCGACTCGCTCAATCAGCAGCGTCATACTCTTTAAGTGCCCTTTACGAAATGGTGTTCCTGCGGTATAATAAAGACAACGAAATCTAGGAATTATTCTGAATTTGAGGTGATTCTATGAGCATGAACACAGCCCCCAATGCCGAACGCGTACATATCGGTATTTTCGGCAAACGCAATGCCGGAAAATCCAGTCTCATCAATGCTCTGACCGGACAAGATCTTGCCATTGTCTCAGACGTTGCCGGAACGACGACAGATCCCGTCTCCAAGGCCATGGAGCTGCTGCCGCTGGGTCCTGTTGTTATGATTGACACGCCGGGTCTGGACGATGTCGGTGATCTGGGCGCACAGCGCATTCGGAAAGCGATGCAAGTCCTAAACAAATGTGATTTGGCGGTAGTTGTCGTCGATGCATCAGAAGGCATAACCGATGCCCATCAAGAGTTACTTGCTCGCTTGGAAGCCAAAAAAATCCCACATATTCTTGCAATGAACAAATGCGATTTGTTAGACGCCGTCCCGGCAGATACAGCAGCACAGCGCTATGTCAGTGCGGCAACCGGCGCAGGAATTTATGCTCTCAAAGAAGCGATTGCACACCTCGTTCCGACCGAAGGCAATGGGCGGCGCATTATTGCAGATCTCTTGCAGCCCAATGATTTCGTTGTACTTGTTGTTCCGATTGACTCTGCCGCACCAAAAGGGCGGTTGATTTTGCCGCAGCAGCAGACTATCCGTGATATTTTGGAAGCTGGTGCCAATGCCATTGTCTGTCGAGACACGGAATTAAAAGCAACGCTGGAAAAACTCGGACAGCCGCCGCGCATGGTTGTCACAGACAGTCAAGCGTTCAAGCGTGTCTCTGCGGACACGCCGAAAGACGTTCCGCTCACGTCCTTCTCCATTTTGTTTGCGCGATACAAGGGACGCTTAGACAGCGCTGTACACGGTGTCACGGCACTGGATCAACTAAAAGACGGAGATACCGTCTTAATCGCAGAAGGCTGCACCCATCATCGGCAATGTGATGATATTGGCACGGTCAAGCTGCCAAAATGGATAGAAACGTATACCGGAAAATCGCTGCATTTTGCATTTACCAGCGGCGGCTCGTTTCCGGATGATTTATCCCCGTACCAACTGATCGTGCACTGCGGCGGATGTATGCTCAATGAACGGGAAATGAAATACCGCATTGCGCACGCACAAGACGAGGGAATCCCCATGACCAACTACGGTATTTTGATTTCCTATGTCAACGGCATTCTCTCACGCGCTGTCCAGCCGCTGGGGTTGACCATATAAAAAAGCATTAACAACGCAAAAAAGCATCCCATATCGGGATGCTTTTTGTCATGTTGTGATTTATTTGCCGTACTTAGAAGCCTGCGAAGCAATCAGCTCTGCATCTTCAAAGTAGTTGATCTTCATAGCTGCGCGAACATCATGCAGGGTTTCTGCTGCCTCTGCACGAGCAACCTCGCTGCCCTTCTTGAGAATTTCATATACTGCCGGAATATCCTTCTCATATTCCTTGCGGCGAGCACGAATCGGCTCCAGCTCTGCCTGCAAGACGTTGTTCAGGAACTTCTTTACCTTCACATCGCCCAAGCCGCCGCGCTGATAATGCTCCTTGACCTCATCCAAATTTGCATACTCCGGCCAGAACTCTGCAAAATACTCCGGACGGCAGAAAGCATCCAGATAAGTAAATACGGTGTTGCCCTCAATCTTGCCCGGATCCTGTACGCGGATATGCTCCGGATCGGTATACATGCTCATGACCTTCTTGCGAACATCTTCCGGATCATCAGACAGATAAATGCAGTTGCCCAGAGACTTTGACATCTTTGCCTTGCCGTCAGTGCCCGGCAGACGCAGGCAAGCCTGATTGTCCGGCAGCAGAATATTCGGCATAACCAATGTCTCGCCGTATACGCTGTTGAACTTATGCACAATTTCACGGGTCTGTTCTACCATCGGCATCTGATCCTCACCGGCCGGAACCGTTGTTGCCCGGAACGCTGTAATGTCGGATGCCTGGCTGATCGGATAGGTAAAGAATCCAACCGGAATGCTTGCTTCAAAATTGCGCATCTGAATTTCAGATTTTACGGTAGGATTGCGCTGCAAACGAGATACAGTGACCAGATTCATATAATACATGGTCAATTCGGTCAGCTCCGGCACCTGAGACTGAATGAACAGCGTCGATTTTGCCGGATCCAAACCACAAGACAGATAATCCAGTGCAACTTCCAGAATATTCTGACGAATTTTTTCCGGATTGTCTGCATTGTCGGTCAATGCTTGTGTATCTGCAACCATAATAAAGATCTTATCATATTCGCCGGAATTTTGCAGCTCTACGCGGCGCTTCAGGGAACCAACATAATGTCCCAGATGCAGTTTGCCGGTCGGACGGTCACCGGTTAAAATAACTTTGCCCACGATATTTCCTCCTAAAAAACGACGCTTTCCCCGCCGTTTGTTTTTTTGCTTCTTTTATAATGTAATACAAAATGCACAAAAAAGCAAGTTCTAACTACAATCTTAGGCGTATTTTACCAGACCATTTTGTTTATGCGCTGACCAGCTGTTCCAGCGCGGCAGCAGCGGCAGCCATTTGCTCCGGCTCTTTTTTCCGCAAAGCATGTCTCGCTTCCTTTACCGCTGCATCCAACTGCTTTTTCTGTGCACGATCCATCGTCTTGCGCTTTTCTGCCGCCTGATAGGTCAATTGCTCTAATTTTGCCTTGTATTCCATGCCTGCGCGGACTTTATTGTCCTCCGTGGCATACTGTTCTGCATCATGAATGGCTTGCTGAATATCCGCTTGGCTCATATTATTCGATCCGGTTACTGTGATTTCCTGCATTTTTCCCGTTGTCAAATCACGAGCAGATACATTGACGATGCCGTTTGTGTCGATTTCAAACGTCACTTCGATCTGCGGCATACCGGTTGCAGACCGCTTGATGCCGCCGAGCATAAAGGAACCCAGACTTTTATTCTGTTTTGCCATCGGGCGTTCACCCTGCAGCACATTGACCTTTACCCGCTTCTGAAAAGCTCCAGCAGTGGTGAAAATCTGGCTCTTTTTAATTGGAATCGTGGTATTTTTGTCAATCAGCTTGGTAAATACACCGCCAACTGTTTCAATACCCAGAGACAACGGTGTGACATCGAGCAAGAGCAAGCCCTTGACTTCACCGGACAGCACACCGCCCTGCAAACAAGCACCCAGCGCAACGCACTCATCCGGATTAATGCCCTTAAACGGCTGTCGTCCCGTCAATTTCTGTACTGCTTCATTGACTGCCGGAATGCGGCTAGAGCCGCCAACCATTAACACCTTGCTGATGTCCGGCAAATTGAGTCCGGAATCCGCCACAGCCTGATAAACCGGGTCTAACGTTGCCTGTACCAAATGATTGGTCAGTTCATTAAACTTTGCCCGTGTCAAGGTCATCTGCAAATGCTTGGGTTCACCGCGCTTGACTGCAATGTACGGCAGGGTAATTTCTGTTGTCAACGCAGAAGACAGCTCTTTTTTCGCTTTCTCTGCTGCCTCCCGCACGCGCTGCATGGCCGCCGCATCGCGGCTCAAGTCTATCCCTTCAGCCTTTTTGAACTCCTGCAAGAGATAATCGCAGACACATTTGTCAAAATCATCGCCGCCAAGCCGATTATTTCCCGCCGTTGCCAGCACTTCAATCACACCGTCATTGATGTCCAAGACGGATACATCGAATGTGCCGCCGCCCAAATCGTAAACGAGGATTTTCTGTGCCTGTTCCTTGTCAATACCGTAAGCAAGCGCCGCGGATGTCGGCTCGTTGATGATCCGTTGTACATGCAGTCCCGCGATTGTTCCGGCATCCTTGGTTGCCTGCCGCTGGGCATCGGTAAAATACGCTGGAACCGTGATAACCGCTTCCGTCACCGGCTCGCCCAAATAAACCTCTGCATCGCTTTTGAGCTGCCGCAGAATCATAGCAGAGATTTCTTGCGGAGAATACTGTTTGCCATCAATAGAGATGCGGCGATCCGTGCCCATGTCGCGTTTAATCGAAGAAATGGTGCGTTCTGGGTTGACTGCTGCCTGCCGTTTTGCCGTTTCGCCGACAAGCCGTTCTCCCTCTTTGGTAAAGGCAACAACGGAAGGCGTGGTTCTTCCGCCCTGCGCATTCGGGATGATGACACGCTCTCCTCCCTCGTATACGGCAACACAAGAATTTGTGGTGCCTAAATCAATTCCGATAATCTTCGACATGGTATTTCTCTCCTCTGTTACTTACTGCCATTGATATGTCCGGTTCTGCTGCGTCGCACCATCGGTTCCATCCTGTGCATACGGATTGGTATCCGGTGTATACGGCTGCGTCTGGGAATATGGATAGGTCTGATAATATCTGTACGTCGGCTGCCGGTAAACCGAGCCGAACAACAATCTTCCGATGAAATTCAAAAGGAAAAAGAAAATCAAGAGATACAATAGCCCGCTGTGCCGTCTGCGCGGCTGATACTGCTGTCTTTGATCGCGTTGATATTGTTGATAGGTGTATTGGTTTTGCTGCCAATTCTGACCAAACATCCAAGCAAACGGGTCAAAGTTTTCTTGAAAATTTTGACCTTGACTGCCCGTGTATCCGGTATAACCTGTATGTTGTGTGTACTGCTGATACCCAGCATTGGTTTGTTGTTGCTGCGGATGCCGAATTTGTTCATATGCCTGATTGATTTCATTCATCTTCTTGGCAGCCGCCTCATCTCCCGGATGTAAATCTGGATGATATTTTCTCGCCAGCTTTCGATATGCCGCTTTAATTTCCTCCTCCGATGCATTTCTGGACACACCGAGTACGGAATATGGATCTTGCATGTATAGATTCCTCAGCTTCTTCTGGTAAATTGTCTGCCGCAGCAGTTACAAGTGATCGTAATTTTGCCTTTTCCCTTCGGCACGCGGAGTGTCGCCTTGCACTGTGGACAGCCGAAAAACTTATGCGTCTTTCTCTGCTGAAAATTCAGCTTTCTGCGCTGGAAAAATCCGACAAACGCCATGTTTTCCATCTGTCGTTTGGGAAGATTGCGCGACATAATGCGGAAATATCCGTAAACAAAAACAAAGACAGCCAGATAATACACAATCATGTGCGCCACCTGATTGGGAATCCATCGGCTCGCAAACATAGCGATAATCGATGCCCAAACCAGCGTATTGGACAGGGCATCAAATCCGTTTCTGCCTGCCATAAATGCCATGAGCCTGTACTTCATAAAATCTCACCTCAAAAACGTGTTTCTATCTTGTTTTTATTGTATCATACCGTATCCGTGCAAAAAGCAACAAATCCGCATGTTTTTGTAAACAATTTATGAAGCCGGTTGCAAAACTGCAACCGGCTTCTCAAATGA
Source organism: Butyricicoccus sp. (assembly GCF_050872565.1). Classification (GTDB taxonomy): domain Bacteria; phylum Bacillota; class Clostridia; order Oscillospirales; family Butyricicoccaceae; genus Butyricicoccus_A. The sequence goes on from NZ_JBNMHC010000107.1 coordinate 6,208, forward strand.
GACAATATTAACTAACTGCTTCCTCAAACTGCGACTGATACAGATTCGCATAGAACCCGTTTTTGTCCAAAAGCTGCTGATGGGTGCCCTGTTCGATGATGTCGCCATCCTTCATAACAAGAATCAAATCGGCATCTCGAATGGTAGACAGACGATGGGCAATGACGAACGATGTGCGTCCCTGCATCAAATGTGCCATCGCATCCTGAATCAACTGTTCGGTACGTGTATCGACAGAAGATGTCGCTTCATCAAGAATCAAAATCGGATTATCCGCCAAAATGGCGCGGGCAATCGTGAGCAGCTGTTTCTGACCCTGCGAGACATTGGATGCTTCTTCGTTCA
>NZ_JBNMHC010000108.1:0-6547 GCF_050872565.1 Butyricicoccus sp.
TCCTCCCCAAACCGCACAATACACATCAAAATATGCGCCGCAATGGGGAGTCTGGAAGAAAACTGCATATGTTTTGCCTCCTATCTGGAATGCAATCATTGTAGCATCGGCGCGTCGGACTGTCAACGAAGAAAAAATTTTGATTTTTTCGTTGTAACTATTGACATTACAACGTTTTCATGGTATTCTCCCGTTGTAAACGAAAGAGTTACAGCAAACACAAACAACCCAAGTTATGCTATACTTATGGAGGTACGTATTATGGAAAAGGTTCTCGCTTTCTTACAGGAAAATCCGGTTCAGTATCTGGCAACCGTCGGCAGAGACGGCAAGGCAAAGTGCCGCCCGTTCATGTTCTCTGGTGAGATGGACGGCAAGCTGTGGTTCTGCACCAACAACCAGAAGGACGTGTACAAGGATATGCAGGAAAACCCGAACATCGAGATTTCTGTATCCAGCCCGTCTTACGCATGGATTCGTCTGCACGGCAAGGCAGTTTTTGAGAACAACATGGCTGCAAAGGAAATGTGCATCGCCAACCCGATTGTCAAGGGTCAGTATCAGACCGCTGACAACCCGATTTTCGAGGTGTTCTATCTGGAAAATCCGCACGGTGTCATCGCAGACTTCTCCGGCAACCCGCCGTACGAATTCTAATTTCTTTTGCGCATACAAAAAGCCTCTTCCAAAAGGGAGAGGCAAAACTCTCTTCGTGTGAGGCGAGTATTTTGACATCAGCGACCCGTCCCACATTGTGCGGGACAGCATCATCATCGGACAGCCAAAACGAAGCACCGTAGGATATGCTGTCGGCAGCGGATGCATCGGCTGCAAATTGTGTTATTCTGTCTGTCCGCAAAAATGTATCGACATCACGAAAACACCTGTCGTTATCGACCAGCACCACTGTCTCCATTGCGGACGCTGTGCAGAAGTCTGTCCCAAGCAGGTGATTGAAAAGAGGAATGTATCATGAATCAGCAAGAGCGACGTCTATATCTTATCCGAGAACTTCTGCAAGAAACGCAGGAGCCTTCTCTCGCCATTCCTAAAGATTCCCTTGCACAAAAACAGCTGCTGCGCGGACTGATGAACATTCGTCCGCCGCGTCCGACTTCCCAAGCCTTTCTCCAAGTTCAGGATGCCTATTTGCAAGAAGAACGTAAAGAAAAAGGCACGGTCTCTCTCGATTCCCTTTCCCCGATCCAGCCCGGCATCTATGTGTGGCGCGGCGACATCACAACCTTGCAGTGTGATGCCATCGTCAATGCCGCCAACAGCGGCATGACCGGATGCTATGTTCCCAATCATCGCTGCATTGACAACTGCATCCACACCTTTGCCGGTGTCCAGCTGCGGCTTGCCTGTGCCAATCTGATGCAGCAGCAAGGCTATGCAGAGCCGACCGGACAGGCAAAAATCACACCGGCATATAATCTGCCGTGCCGATATATTCTGCACACGGTAGGCCCGATTATTTCCGGCAGAGTCAGCCGAAAGGATCGCGCGGCGCTTGCTTCCTGCTATCGCTCCTGCTTAACGCTCGCCGCTGACCATCAGCTGGAAAGCGTTGCCTTTTGCTGCATTTCAACCGGCGAATTTCACTTTCCCAACGAACAAGCCGCAGAGATCGCCGTACACACGGTACAAGACTTTCTGCGGCAAGAAACCAGCGTGAAACAGGTGATTTTTAATGTTTTCAAAGATGTGGATCAAACCATCTACGAGCGATTGCTCCAAGCAGATTGACCGACTGAATCAGGCACTTCAGCGCGCAGATGCCGTAGTCATCGGTGCCGGAGCCGGTCTTTCTACTTCGGCAGGATTTACCTATACCGGCGAGCGGTTTCAAACATACTTTTCCGATTTTGAAGCGAAGTACAATTTTCACGACATGTACTCCGGCGGTTTTTATCCGTTTGGCTCATTAGAAGAATATTGGGCTTATTGGAGCCGGTATATTTTCATCAATCGGTATCAGCCCGCGCCGCGGTCAACCTATCAAGACTTGCTGCAGCTCGTGCGCGACAAAGATTATTTTGTTCTGACGACAAATGTTGACCATCAATTCCAAAATGCCGGTTTTGATAAAAAACGCCTGTTTTACACACAGGGCGATTATGGCTTATTCCAGTGCAGCAAGCCATGCTGTCAGGAGACCTATGACAATGAACCTGTCATTCGCCAAATGATGGAACAGCAAAAAGAGATGCGCATACCGAGCGAACTCGTGCCGCACTGTCCGCACTGCGGCCGCCCGATGACGATGAATCTCCGCTGTGACGACACGTTCGTACAGGATGCAGGCTGGTACACAGCACGCAGTCGCTATGAGGATTTCATCCGCCGCCACAAGCACCTGCATGTCCTGTTTTTGGAATTGGGTGTCGGACAAAATACGCCGGTAATTATCAAGTATCCATTCTGGCGATACACGGCGGAAAATCCAAACGCAACATATGCTTGCATCAACGCGCAAGACATTTATGCCCCACACGAAATCGCCTCGCGCACCATCGGCATCCAGCAAGATATTCATTCGACTATACAACAATTGATACGCACATAACAGAAAACCGCCGACAGCCCCTGAAACTGTCGACGGTTTTCTGTTGTGTTTGGTGTTGTGGAGAGAGTTTTGACAGATATATCTGTCGGAGAGAAAAGTTGAAATATTTTTTACGCTCCCAAACCGAGCGGGGAGAATGCTGCGTAAACGATGATGCACAGAGCGATGATAGCGACCGCGCATACCTTACGGTACTTCCACGGAGTCATATCAACCGCATGAACATCTTCCTGCTCCCAAGCTTCCATTTCCGGATGATCCTTCTTGTTCTTGTGGTTCAGGAATGCCATGATGAGCAGCTCAATCGGCCACAGAACGAGGATTGCGTACAGATAATGAATGGTGCCGCCTACAACCGGATACTGCGGAGCAATAATCAGAAACAGACCATAGCAGATGATGTGGAAAATCATGATGAACTTTGCAGCGTACTGCGGCAGATACTTGAAGAAGAAGCCGCCGAATACTGCGGACAGAACCGGAAGACCAATCAGCATGACAAACGAGTCAAGGAAGGTTTTCAGACCTGCCGGGAAGAAGTATACCATCGGGCCTACGATTGTCGTAGCGACAGCGAAGACAATACCAATGTTCTTGCCAACCTGAACCAGCTTCAGTTCGGAAGCCTCCGGGTTGATATACTCATGATAAATATCCATCGTGAACATGGTGTTTACCGAGTTCAGTACGGAGTTAAAGGAAGAGAGAATTGCGCCGAACATAACAGCCGCGAAGAAGCCCATCAGCGGTGCCGGAATAACTTCGGTTACCAGCTGCGGATATGCAGCGTCCATCATGGTTACCTGATTGCCCTTCAGCTCAAACAGAGCGTAAGCGATAACGCCCGGCAGAGCCAGATACATAAAGCCGATAATCTTCAGGAATGCGCAGTACAGAGCGCCCTTCTGTGCTTCCTTCAGGTTCTCTGCTGCGAGAACACGCTGGATGAACGACTGATGGGTGCACCAAGACTGCAAGCCGAGGAAGATCAGGCCGGTAAATACGGTGATCCACGGAACTTCCGGTGCCTCTGCGGTCAAGCTGCCAATCGAGTTCAGCTTTTCCGGATAGGTCTGTGCCAGATACTTAAAGCCATCAATGATAGCTATGCCGTCATAGCCTGCTGCATTGCCCAGCACGTGCAGAGCAAAGAACGGAATCATGAAACCGCCGATCAAAAGACCAACGCCGTTTACGGTATCGGATACGGCTACTGCCTTCAAGCCGCCGAAGATTGCATAGATCGAACCCACGACGCTGATGATGATACACAGCACAACGACAGAACCGAAGGTAGACAGTCCGAAAATGTCGGATACGTGGAAGATGTTTTCAAATACCAGAGAACCGGAATACAGAATAACCGGAATCTGTACAACAAGGTACAAAATGATGTATGCGATGGAGAACCACAGCTTGGTGGAACGTCCGAAGCGCTGACCGATCAGCTGCGGAATCGTGGTAATGCCGCCCTTTAAGTATCGCGGTGCTGCCCACAGGGCAAGTACGATACAACACGGAGCTGCGACGATTTCAAACGCCATCGGGCTCATGCCGACCAGCCAAGTCTGACCGTTCGTGCCGACCAGCTGCTCTGCCGAGAGGTTTGTCAGGAGCAAGGATCCCGCAATGACGAAACCGGGAAGTCCGCGTCCTGCCAAAAAGTATCCGTCTGCTGTCGTCTGGTCATCACCTTTTGTTTTGAAATAGGAGATGACAGCGACTAGGACGGTAAAGCCAATAAAGGTTACCAATGTCCAAATCATATGTTTTCACTCTTTCTTTCTGTATCTCTTTTTTGTGACTATACGGTTTCTTATTTAAGAAATATATATCCCAAAATAAGTATTATGTCGGAAAGCAATCGGCCGTCTCGCTTTCCTTTCTCCTTTTTACAGCCTTATTATAACAATCTATGTATGCGTGCACAATGCCCGCTGTTGCGAAAAAGTTGTTTGATTTTGCTCTTGCTTTTCTTGTTAAATCTTCCACAGCATTTCACAGCAAATCTGCGAAATTTTTCCGCAAATTCTGCATACAAAAACCGCCGCCCCGGAGAATGGGCGACGGCCAGAGAGAGAGTTAAAAAGATGGTATTTGCATGGTTTAGAGTTCGCCGCGCTCCTCGCGCTCCTTGAGGTCTGCCATAATCGTGTCATAGTGCTTGTCCAGCTTATAGAACAGCAGAACAACGACAGCGGCACCCCACAGAATAATCGGGCCGTAGACGAACATATTTTGAATCATGTGCAGGGCAGTGTCCGGCTGAACCACCGTCTTGCCTGTCGAGCTGATGTAACCGCTCGCAGTCAGCAGCATACCGATGATGCCGCCTGCTACGCCCTGACCAAACTTGGTGCCGACGCTGCTGCCGCTCATAATCAGGCTTTCCTGACGGATGTGCGTTTTCCACTGACCGTACTCGATAACATCACAGATCATGCCGAATACGCAGGCATTGAGCGGAACCGTGCCAATAGCGCGCAGAACCGTAACGCCCATCGCCATAGCAACACTGCTCGGATTAACCATGAGAATGCACTGAGCAATGACAACGAGAGCAGAACCTGCCAGTGCCAGATCGCGCTTGCCAAAGCGGCGCAGCAGTACCTGGCTGAACAGAACACCGCTGATGATGATAACCATCTCAATGGTATACATCACGCTGTACAGTTCATCGTTGCCGAGGATGTACTTGCAGAAATACGGTGCTGTTGTGCCGAACACCGCATTGTAGCTGGACTGTACCATCCACAGAACGGTAACTGCCCAGAAATACTTGTTGGTGAACAGAGCCTTCAGGTTCTTGCCAAGACCGATATTGCTCTTTTCTGCCGCCTCAATATGCACGCGCTCCTCACAGTTTTTGAAGCACAACAGCAGCAGAACAACGGCAATCACTGCCCAGATGCTCATGGTCTTGACCCATGCCATCTGATCTGAGCCAAACACCTTGACGAGCGGCAGCGTAAACGTCACCGCAATGATACGGCCAAACGGAGACATCGCCATACGGAAAATGCCCAGCAGGTCACGGCCGCGGGACGAACGAGTCATCATCGCAGACATCGTGCCATACGGCAGATTGACAGCGGTATACAGTACCGTAGTCACCAGATTGTAGGTGACGAGAATGTACCAGAACTGCAGGGTCGGTGTCGTCTGCGGCACCAGCATCAGCAGAACAGCCGCTACACCAAACGGAACTGCCATCCACAAAATCCACGGGCGCGCCTTGCCCCATTTGGAATTGGTCTTGCTGACAATAATGCCCATGACGAAGTCAGAAACACCGTCCAGGCAGCGGGAAATAATCATAACCAGACCGACAGTCATCGGCGAAACGCCAACATAGTCGGTATAAAACAGCGTGATAAGGGATGCCACCAAACCATACACAATGTTACAAGATACGTCACCGAATCCATAACAAATTTTTTCTCGCATGGTTGGCATATCATCCTGTGCGCGAATGTTTGTATTTTCTGACTTTTTCTCTTTCAGGGTAAGAGTGTTTTCAGAAAATGTCGCGCCAGATTCCATACTTTTCATGATTTGCTCCTTATTTTTATTGAGATTCCGCCTTTTCTTGTATACTCTCTCCAAAAACGCGATGAAAAGGCAGATTTTAAAGTTACATTTTCTGCATATAAATACTTATTTCGTGTGATTTATCGCACTTCTTGCAACTTTTATTTCAATTGGTTTTTATTATACCAATCATACGCAGCGCAAGCAATATATATTTGTCACAAACAATTGTTTTAATTTGCTTTTTATTTTATAAAAAACTTATCGCGCAAAAAGTAACATGGTACACAAACAATAACCGTGCGCAAAAGACACATAGAGAAAATAGATGCAGCAATAGACGCATCTGCATGGTTTATTCCTCAAAACAAGTTCTATTGAAAATAACAAAAAAGTCAGGCAGAGCATATGCTCTGCCTGACTCGTGGAAATATAAGAAAAGAAAAA
>NZ_JBNMHC010000109.1:0-6528 GCF_050872565.1 Butyricicoccus sp.
CTTCTGTGCAGTGCTTTGCTTACATATGTTTGCCAGAGCCGCGCAGCCGACAGCCAGCAACGGCATGGCAATGGAATCGCATATCGTCTCGGCATCTATGGCATATCAGACGGGTGAAGATTGGACAACCATTGATGAAAATACAACCAATATTCCGGCAGATGCCCGATTAAAGGCAATTGTATACTATGATAACGTCGATGCGGATGAATTAGTTCAGCATGACCGAACCTTGGTTTACACGATTCCGGAGCTGTTTCAAAATTCAGCGGTTGCATTAAATACAATTTATGATTCGGATGGCAATAAAATCGGTGATATTACCGTCGATCAAGATGCAAAGCAGATTCGCTTGACCTTTACAGAAGATTTCTTGAAAAAGGAAGAAGGCGAACATACTAAGGTCAGCGGCAGTTTCACGTTCTATACTTCTGCCAATCAAGAGGAAGTAAAGAAAAATCCAACGCAGGAAGTAAAAATCGGTAATACATCCATTCATCTGAACTTTGAGTCGGACAGTAATGCACGACTGGGCACGTTGGAGATTGCTAAGAGTACACCGTCTTACGTTGAAGAAAACGGCGTTCCGTATCTTGTTTATACGCTGACAGCGTCAACCGCGGACGACGCTATGCCGGAAGTAAAGATTGTAGATACGTTTACGACCAATCAGTCGTATGTGGATTCGTATGTTGGCGTCACCGGTACAGAGACTGCCGTTGCCACCAGCGAAACAACCAATCATGCGCCGTATGAAACGGGCACGAATAAAACAAGTACGGTATATCTGGGAACGTCTGTGACAGAACAGAATCCAATCCCGCAGCCGGCGGGAGCCAGTGTGCAGAACCCTGGCGTCATGGTTTGGAATATCGGCGGAATGGATGCCCATGAAACGAGAACACTGACCTATCGTGTCAAGCTGAAATCGACGTATATTGGCATCCAAAGCCGCGGCAATATCGTAAACAAAGCGAACGCATATTCCAAGACATATCCGCATGGTACAGCATCTTCTACCTTTACGCCGAATGTTAGTGCGCAGATCAAAAAAACATTGGGCACATATCAGGCAGATGAGACGGGCGGCGGCATACTGACCTATCAGGTATATGTAAAAGCAAATGACAGAAATACATATGCGCTGCAAAACTTGAAAATTCATGATAATTTGGGCGCAACTGCCGCTTCTTTGTATCCATATGTTGAGTACGTCGAGAGTAGCTTCCGGCTGTACAAGGGCAGTACAGTAGATGAAAGCAAAGCAATGGCATTCCCAACAAATAAACACGCGGGCATGAGCAATCCGGCTATCACCAATTCCAGCACCACAGAACGAAAATTTGATGCCTATATTGGAGATGTAGAGCCGGGCGGCGAGCGGCTGCTTGTCTATCAGATGCATGTAAAACCGGAGGTCTTTGCCAGCACCAATGGAGAAATAAAGATCAAAAATACTGCCAATATCTATTCCGATGATACAGCCACAGGCGGCAACAGCAGATTTGCAAGCTCCAGTCAGGAAAAATCCTTGGGAAAGAAGGTCTGGGACAGAAAGCTCCAGAGCACTGCAACAACGTATGAAAAGAACATTCGTGTTCCAGACAACGAAACAATTTACAATGCAAAGTTGCAGGAAGATTCTTCCGCTGCACGCAGCTTTTCCGTGCCGAAAGGCAGCTATGAGTATCAGGTTGTTGTCAACGAGGATGGCACGTGGGATGTTTCTTCTGCCATTTTCAATGATGCGCTGAAAAATACCTATTTAAAATACACCGGTTATCTGCAAGTCTCGTATTATAAAGAGGGCTTGAGCACACAGCCAGCTACTGATACAGAAGCGGCAAATCAGCTCAAACAAAAAACAGCAGACAGTGTAAAATGGGTCAATATTGACGGACTCAGCCAATTCCAGCTGTCTCCAAAGGATTTGGGACAGAAAGACAAGGGTGCTTATCTGCTGACATACTATGCAACGCCGCAGAATGTATCGGATGTAACACAGGTAACATCCGGTAACTCCTTCGATTTGAGCGGTACAGGCATTGGACCGGGCGGTCAAACCGTGACGATTGCCGGTGTGCGTGTCTCGACGTCCGCAGTTATCGAGGGCGGTAAGAATTTTGAAGCATCAAAATCCGGTTGGTATTATGATTATACCAACAAGGGAACTAGTGATTCTTCCAAGGGCAGATTGTACTGGGTCATTCAAGTCAGCGGCAATGAAATCCCGAAAGACACCGTTTTTCGGGACAAGCCGAGCACCAGCAAGGGTAGCGGCCACTATATGCGCAAAGAAACAATGGTCAATGGCGGCGTGTTTGTCGGAAAGGTTCCAAATGGCAAGAGCTTTACGGAGTACTATGGCAGCATTAGCGACGTGACGAGCGATGCTAACATGCGTAAGTTGTCCGGCAATGAACTAAATGGCGGAAAAGTACCAGCTGATGCAGATTATAGCTGGAGTGCGACCAATCAATACGCCGATTTTACCATGAAGAAGTCCATTGCGCTAAAAGAAGGCGAGAGCATGTACATTGTGCTTTGGACCGCTCCTTCTTATGCATTCAGCAGCTCGCGTGATGCACGCACATATTGGAATGAGCTGTATACTAAAGACAGTTCGTCTTCTGATTTTGTCTCTCAGGGCGATACCAGCATGATGGCAGCAGGTTCCGGTAATGATTTCAAGGAGACCGGCGGCATTTACGACTTTGACGGAAAGAATTGGACAACAAAGAAAGCGATTAATGGCAACAGTGCCAACAAGCTCTTGAAGGATCAGATCAAAGAAGGCGGCACCTATATCGACTGGCGCATTAAGGTCAATTATATCGGTAATACAGAAGGTACGGTACAGATCGAAGACCAACTGCCGGAAGGCGTCGATTTAACCTATGTCAGATATTTCTGGATCGACACGAGTATCCGAAACAGTGCCAGTGCACCGCGGACGGAAGAAATTCCCGCCTGCGAAAACGATCCGGATTGGCAGCGTATGGAGCTGACAGGAAATCTGGATGGAGCCAGCGTAAAATATACCTGCATCTCGTATTACAATGCAAAGACGAGAAAAATTCGTGTTCGCGTGTCCAATCTGCAAAAGGGCGGAGATAAGGATAAACGCTCTTTGGAGTTGCAGGTTGCTGCAAAAGTCACGGATGAAGAGGTTATGCTGGACGCGAAATCCAAAGATTTCGTGAACACCATGACGATTCAAAATGACTCCGGCAAGACGATTTCTACAGGCAGCGCAGTAGCTTCTGTGAGCCAGACAACCATTTCTAAAACCAAATCGGATATTGTGGATGGCAAGCTACCGTTTACGATTACCGTCAACGAACTGAATGAGGATTTACTGAAGGGTTCGGATACCATCACTTTGGTGGATGAGATGCAGAGTCCGCTGCGATTTGACCCAAGCTCGATTCAGATCACAGATAAAAATGGAGCGGTTGTCACCAATCTTTCTCCGAAGATTGAGACAACCAGCACCGGTGAAAAGATGACGCTGACGCTTCCGGACAATCAAAAATTCACCATTACATACCGAGCAATTTTAAATGCGCCGCCGGATACACCAATTGCTGTAAACAATACGGCGTATTGGTACGGCCACAGCAAGAGCGTTGCAAAGATTGATAATGCAAACGTCACCTATCATGTAGAGTCTACGGCGACAACAAAGAATAGTCCGGTCTTGAAAGTAGAGAAGCTGGATAAGGACAATACCACAAAGACACTGGCACATGCTGTGTTTACGGTGCAAAAGGCAAGCTATGACACGGCGAGCAAGCAGTGGAAAGCGGATTCGACGGCAACCGTACATACAGCGGAATCTGGAGATGACGGATTTGCAACCTTTGGCAAAAACGAAACGTTGGAGTATAACACGGTTTACTGTTTGAAGGAAACCAAGGCGCCGGACGGATATGTTCTGGATTCCACACCGAAATATGTTGCGATTGCGCAAAAGGTCGGCGCACTGGGAAAGGAAACGTATCCTGAGGAGCTGAAAACATGGGCAGAGCAAGGCGTTGATGTCTATTACTTAGGTTCCACCTATTCCTATACGATGTACAATCAGAAGGGCTCTATCACATTGGACAAGAGTTTCCTGTACAGCAACGGAGAAGAAATTCCAAAGGGAAAGATTCCGGATTTGACGTGTTCGTTTGGCTTGTATGAATACAAGGGAAGCAACTATGACTACAGCAGAGCAAATAAGCTGCAAACTTTGGAAATTACAAGCAAAGATGGCGAACTGTCCTATCGGAACAATGGCGCTTCGGTAGACAAGCCGGTATTTACCCAACTTCCGGTCGGCGGTCAGTTCTGTGTCTTGGAACTGGATCAAGACGGAAGTCCGCTAAAGAATCATGCGACAGGAACACTGGCGAACGGCACACAGTATACTGTGTCGTATGTGAACGGTGACGATCCGTTGACGGTTCAGAGCACCAAGAACACAACAGCAAAGATTCAAAACCGGTTTCGGATGGAACTTGTGCTGAAAAAAGTCAATGCACAGGATCAGACGCTTTCGGGTGCGATATTTGAAATCTGGGATGGAGATACACTGCATGGAACCTATACGGTAGGCAAAGACGGAACGGTAAAAATCTCTGATTTGGCAGATGGAGAATACAAGATTACCGAGAAACAAGCACCTGCTGGATACAAGAAGAGAACGGATTCCCTTACGATTCAAGTAAAGGACGGTCAGATCTCTTATGCAGACAGCAATACCGGTGATACTTCCGATTGGTTGCTGGAACAGCCGGATCAAGAACAAAATACCTGCACATTGATTGTGACGAACGATCAGCTCAAGTGGCTGCCGACAGCTGGCGGACTCGGCTTATTGCCGCTGACTCTGCTGAGCGGTGGGCTCATAAGCGCGGGTATCTGGATGTTTATCAAGATCAAGCGGAGCTTGTAATCGTGACAGGATGGAGTAGTATATGACTGGGCAGAATCCCTCACGCTGGAATGCAGTGTGAGGGATTTGCTCTGGCTTGATATTTTAGAATGGCAATGATACAATGAATGAGACTATCAATCCAGTAAAGTAAAGGAGAAGCTCATGGAGCAATCGAGATTTGATATACAATACGCTGCGATGCGCGCGGCGATTATTGAACGGGAATTTCAACACTTGAACAACAAGCAGCAAGAGGCTGTTTTTCATACAGAAGGTCCGTTGTTAGTTCTGGCGGGTGCCGGAAGCGGCAAAACAACGGTGCTCATCAATCGAATTATCAATATTTTGCGCTTTGGTCAGGGATTTTCTTATGAATACGCACCGGAAGATGCGACAGAGGATGATTTGCTTTTTTTGAGAGAATACCTGCGCCATCCGACAGAAGACAATCGGATGCGTGCGGAGACCCTGTGCCGCGTCAATCCCGCCCGCCCGTGGCAAATTTTGGCGATTACCTTTACCAATAAAGCGGCAAAAGAGATTCAAAATCGGTTGCAGCGCGCATTGGGAGAAGAATTTGCCAAAGATATTTGGGCGAGCACGTTTCATTCGATGTGTGTGCGCATTTTGCGCCGCGAATGTGATGCCATCGGGTTTGACCGTTCCTTTACTATCTATGATACGGATGACCAGAAGCGTGTATTGACAGCGATTATTAAAACTATGAAGCTGGATGATAAAGTGTTTGATGCGCGCGGAGTGGCAAGTGCCATCGGCAGAGCAAAAGACAATTTGCAGACACCACGTATGTATGCCGTGGAAAACACAGAAGATTATTATAAATCGACTGTGGCAGAGATCTATAAAGAGTATGCCAAGCAGCTCAAAGAGGCCAATGCGATGGATTTTGATGATATTATCATGAAAACTGTGCAGTTGCTGCAAGGCAATCCGGATATTTTAGAGCGCTATCAAAAGCAGTTTCACTATGTCATGGCGGACGAGTATCAGGACACCAACCATGCGCAATATGTATTGACCAGCTTGTTGGCGGGCGGATATGAGAATATCTGTGTGGTCGGTGACGATGACCAGAGTATTTATAAATTCCGCGGTGCAACGATTACAAATATCTTGGAATTTGAAGAACAGTACAAAAACGCCACAACGATTCGTTTGGAGCAAAATTACCGCTCTACGCAGAACATCTTGAGCGCGGCAAATGAACTCATCCGTAACAACGCGCATCGAAAGGGAAAAGAGCTGTGGACGGACAATGGCAGCGGCGCGAAAATTCGTTTCCATCGGTCGGACACGCAGGAGGGCGAAGCGGAATATGTCGCACGCATGATTACCGAAGGCGTCGCAGACGGAAAACAGTTTAGCGATTATGCGATTCTGTACCGCAATCATGTACTGTCTAATAGCATTGAGAGCGCGTTCAAGAGAAATGGTATCCCGTATCGCATTGTCAGCGGTCTGCGCTTTTTTGACCGGGCGGAAGTTAAAGATATGCTGGCGTACTTGTGGGTGATTGCCAATCCGACAGATAATCTGCGTTTGCGCCGCATTATCAATGTACCGGCACGAAAAATCGGCAACAA
>NZ_JBNMHC010000110.1:0-6475 GCF_050872565.1 Butyricicoccus sp.
GAAGAACCTGGAAGCACGCACCGGCACCCTGATTACCGAGCTGATCGACGCTTGCGGCGGCTTCAAGGCTGCTCCGAACAAGCTGCTGGCTGGCGGCCCGATGATGGGTAACGCACAGTTCACCACCGACGTTCCGGTACTTAAGGGCACCAACGCATTCCTGGCTATGGCTGGCGATGAGGATAAGCGTGTCAAGAACCCGACTTGCATTCGCTGCGGCCGCTGCGTAGGCGTCTGCCCGATGCATCTGACTCCGGTATACATGAACATGTATGCAGCAAAGAACGATCTGGAAGGCTGCGAGGAATATGATGTCCTCGACTGCATCGAGTGCGGTTCCTGCGCATATGTATGTCCGGCACGAATCCCGCTTGTACAGCAGTTCCGCGTTGCAAAGATGCGCGTACAGGAAAAGCGCAGAGCTGAAGCAGCTGCTGCCAAGGCTGCGGCTGAGAACAAGTAAGGAGGGTGAATGGCATGTACGATTTTAGTAAAGTAGTAATTACATCCTCCCCTCATATTAAGAGCAAAGAGGATACCAAGTCGATTATGCTGGACGTGCTCATTGCACTGATCCCGTCCCTCGCTGTATCGACGTATGTATTTGGACTGCGTGCCATCCTGATGACCGCGGTTTCCATCATTGCCTGCATGGTATTCGAGGCAATCTACGACAAGATCGTAGGCAAGGAGAATACCGTTATGGATCTGTCCGCAGCCGTTACCGGCGTGCTGCTGGCATTCGTTTGCCCGGTAACGCTTCCGTACTGGATGCTGATTATCGGCGACGGCATCGCAATCATTTTTGCTAAGTGCATCTTCGGCGGCCTTGGCAAGAACTTCATCAACCCGGCTCTCGCAGGCCGTGCATTCCTGCTGGCTTCCTGGCCGGTAGCTATGACGACTTGGGTTGCAGCTCGCGGCCATGTGGCTCTGGGCTCCACCGCAGACGTTGTTTCCACCGCTACCCCGATGGCAATCCTGAAGGGCTCCGCTGAGGGCGACCTGCCGAGCGTGCTGAGCGTATTCCTCGGCGTAACCGGCGGCTCCATGGGTGAAGTTTCCGCTATCGCTCTGCTGATCGGCGGCATCTATCTGCTGGTTCGTAAGGTTATCACCATTCAGATTCCGGCAGCTTACATTCTGACCGTTGCTGTTCTGGCTGTTATTTTCCCGGCTGAGGGCTATGGTCATCTGGAGTACATGCTGTACGCTATCTTTGGCGGCGGTCTGATGCTCGGTGCTATCTTCATGGCTACCGACTACAGCACCACTCCGGTTTCCAAGAAGGGTCAGATCGTATTCGGCATCGGCTGCGGTCTGCTGACCACCATGATTCGTTTCTTCGGCGGCTATCCGGAAGGCGTTTGCTACTCCATCCTGCTGATGAACACCACGGTATGGCTGATCGATAAGTACACTCGCCCGACCAAGTTCGGTGCACCGGCAAAGCAGAAGAAGGAGGGCTAATCCATGGCTGGCAAGCAGAAAAATGAATTTGTACAGCTCGGCGGCATCCTTTGCGCCATCACGCTGGTAGTCGCTCTGGCTCTCGGCGCTGTTAACGCAGTAACCGAAGGCCCGATTGCTGAGCAGAACGCACAGAAGATCAAGGATTCTCTGGAGAACGTTATGCCGGGTGCAGAGTCTGAGCAGATCGACGTTCCGGAAGGAACCACCGTTACCACCGAGACCAAGAACGCAACATCCGTTACGATTCTGTCCGCATACAAGATGACCAAGGACGGCGCTGACGCAGGCTACTGCGTAGAAGTTGGCCCGACCGGCTTCGGCGGCGCAGTAGATACCATGGTTGGTATCGATGGCGACGGCAATGTAACCGGTATTTCGGTTATCTCCGCTTCTTCTGAGACCCCGGGTCTGGGCGCACGCTCCACTGAGCCGGAGTTCCAGGCACAGTTCGCCGGTCAGGTAGGCACAGAAGTTGCCGTTACCAAGGACGGCGGTTCCATCGATGCACTGACCGGTGCTACCATCACCTCCCGTGCAGTATCGGAAGGCGTTGTTGCAGCGGCTCAGTTCGCTGCTGAACAGGGTTAAGGAGGCCTAAACATGAGTTTTACAAAAAGTCTGAAGGAAGGCCTGGTTACCAATAACCCGGTACTGGTTCAGCTGATCGGCATGTGCCCGACGCTGGCAACCTCGACTTCCTTGACAAACGGTGTCGGCATGGGTCTTTCCGCGACTGCCGTACTGATTTGTTCCAATATCGTAATTTCCCTGCTGCGTAAGATCATCCCGAGCAAGGTTCGTATCGCAGCATACATCACCGTTATCGCGGGCTTCGTAACCATGGTTGACCTGCTGCTTCAGGCGTTTATCCCGTCTCTGTCGGCATCCCTGGGTACCTTTATCCCGCTGATCGTAGTTAACTGTATTATTCTTGGCCGTGCAGAGTCCTTTGCATCCAAGAATTCCGTTGGTGCATCCGCAGTGGACGGCCTCGTTATGGGTCTCGGCTTTACTTTCGCTCTGATCCTGATGTCCGTGGTTCGTGAGCTGCTGGGCGCTGGTACCATCGGCGGCGGTGCAATCACCGTATTCAGCCAGCCGGCTACCATTATGATCCTGCCGGCAGGCGCATTCCTGACCCTCGGCTGCATCATCGCTGTTATGCAGAAGCTGCTGAAGAAAGGAGAATAATGCATCATGCTGACATCTATTTTATCCATTTCGCTTGGTGCGATTCTGATTAACAACTTCATCATGTCCCAGTTCCTTGGCTGCTGCCCGTTCTTCGGCGTATCCAAGAAGATTGACACTGCTGTTGGCATGGGCATGGCCGTAACCTTCGTTATGGGTCTGGCTTCCGCAGTAACCTATCTGATTAATACCTTTATTCTGGTTCCGCTGGGTCTGGAATTTATGCAGACAGTCGCATTCATTCTGGTCATCGCAACCCTCGTACAGTTCGTTGAGATGTTCCTGATGAAGTCTATGCCGGCGCTGTATCAGGCGCTGGGCGTATTCCTTCCGCTGATTACCACCAACTGTGCCGTTCTGGGTGTCGCACTGCAGAACGTACAGAACAGCTACAACTTCATTGAGTCCGTTGTCTACGGCATCACCGGCGGCATCGGCTTCACGCTGTCCATCGTGCTGTTCGCTTCCATCCGTGAGCGTCTCGCTGCATCCGCAGAGTGCCCGAAGTGCTTTGAGGGCTTCCCGATTGCACTGATCTCCGCTTCTCTGATGGCAATGGCATTCCTTGGCTTCAGCGGCATGAAGATTTGGTAAACCCGACTGTCGAAGAATAAGGAGTGAATAACAAATGATGACGATTGTTTATGCAGTGCTGGCACTGGGCATCATGGGTCTTCTCTTTGGCCTGGTCCTTGCATTCGCATCCAAGATCTTTGCGGTCGAGGTCGATGAGCGTATTCCGGCGGTACAGGAGTGCCTGCCGGGCGCAAACTGCGGCGGCTGTGGTTACCCGGGCTGTAACGGTCTGGCAACTGCAATTGTTGAAGGCAAGGCACCGGTTAACGGCTGCCCGGTCGGCGGCGCAGCAGCAGCAGAAAAGATCGCAGCAGTTCTCGGCGTAGAAGTAACCGAGAGCGAAAAGATGGTAGCTCATGTACATTGCTCCGGTACTTGCGAGAACGTCAAGAACCGTGCACAGTACGAGGGCATCACCGACTGCCTCGGTGCAATCCGCGTAGCAAACGGCTTCAAGGACTGCGCATTTGCTTGTCTGGGTCTGGGCACCTGTGAGAAGGCTTGCCCGTTCGATGCCATCCATGTCGTAGACGGCGTGGCAAAGGTAGACGAAGACAAGTGTGCAGCATGTTCCAAGTGTGTATCCGCTTGCCCGAAGCATATCATTTCTCTGGTTCCGCAGGCAAACCCGATCCGTATCGACTGCTCCTCCAAGGCGAAGGGCAAGGAAGTTATGGATGCTTGCAAGGTTGGCTGTATCGGCTGCGGTCTGTGTGCAAAGACCTGTAAGTTCGGTGCCATCACCATGGAAGGCAACCTGCCGGTAATTGATTACACCAAGTGCAAGAAGTGCCAGATGTGTGCAAAGGCTTGCCCGCGCCACATCATCGAGCCGTGGAACACCCCGGAAAAGGTAAAGGAGCTTGCTGAGATCAAGGCAAAGCAGGCTGCTGCCAAGAAGGCAGCTGCAGAAAAGGCTGCCGCTGCTAAGAAGGCTGCTGAGGAAGCAGCTGCAAAGGCTGAGACAGAAGAGAAGTAAGTTCGCTTCTGCTCTGAATTTTTGAAACAAGAAGGAGACGCTCATGAATCACAACAGCAAACACAGTCATTCCCGCATCCGCCGCACGGTGGCAGCTGCCTTGATTGTGGCAGCGCTGGTTGTATTCGTGGGCGTCTTTCTGGTTTTCCAGTGTCTGTCTTTTGACGAGAACGGTGCCCATGTCGTAGATCGCTACGGCATTCTTGCGATGGAACAGAATGCAAACCAGCCGAAAAAAACTGCGGCAGGCAGCGGCAGCGGCAGCGCACAGCCAGCGAAGACTGCTAAGAAAAGTTCCAGCAAGACGCTGCGCGGCGCGATGCTCTCCGCAACCAGTTTGTCGGATGCTGACACGGCAGAGAAGCTCATTCAGCTGGCAGAAGCCGGAAAGCTCAACACGGTCATTGTCAACATCAAGGACGATGAAGGCAAGCTGAATCTTCCGGTAGAGACGGACGCGGTGACGGATGTTGAGGATTTGCAGGAGAAAAACGCCAAGAAACTGGCGCAGATCATCAAGAAGCTGAACAAAAACGGCGTACATGTCGTGGGACGCATTTACTGCTTCCAAGACGAAGCGGCATCCAAGCAGAATTCCGATCTGTCCATGCAGTATCAGAATGGCGGCAGATGGAGCGACTATAACAGTGCCCATTGGCTGGATCCGACCAATCCGGATGTTGTGACCTATCTGTGCGACATCGCGCAGAGTGCTGTAGATGCCGGATGCGACGAGATTTTACTGGATTCGTTTACCTTCCCGCTTCGCGGACATATTGACCGCATTGCGTTTATGGATGAGCCGGAGAGTCAGAGTGCCGCATTGCTTGCTGTGATGCAGGACATACAGGACACGGTGGGCGACAAGATTGGCATCAGCTTGACGGCATCCGATGCCTCTGAGCTGGTTACGCAGTCGGAGACCGCCGCAGAGGACGGCATCAAGCTCGGCAGTGTGAAAAAGCTGCTCAACGCGGCGAACCGTGTCTATGTGCCGGTGGGCTCCAACAGCGCAAAGACTGCCATCGCAACGGTGCAAAAGACCGCCTCCAAAGCGCAGGTTGTTCCCATCTTCACGCGCATGACAGATTGGAGCGAGTATACAGACAATGCGGTAATCAACGCAGTCAACGCGACGGATGCAGCAATTGCTGTGTTTGGCGGAGATCGAACCGCGAAGTCGTATGACGGCGGAGATCAAAAGACAACAACGCGTCGTTCATCCTCCCGTTCCAGCTACAGGGAAGATGAGGATGACAGCGAGGATGAGGAAGAAACCGTCAGCAGCTCTCGAAGCTCTCGCAGATCGTATACTTCCGATGAGGATGATGAAGATTCTGATGACGATTCCAGCTCTAATTCCGATGACGACTCGAGCTATGATTCTGACGAAGAATAACGGTATACACTGGAAAATTCCGGCTTTTGCCGGAATTTTTTTGTGTCTTTTTTGCATAGTTTTACAGAAATGTAATGAATTGATTGGACAAATGCCGTATAATAAAAGAAGTATGGTTGACAAAGCATGAAAAACTCCACGAAAACAGGAGGTCAAATATGAGCAAGAAAATTTTGATTGTAGAAGATGACGGCAATATTCGGGAGCTGCTGCGCCTGTATTTGGAGCGCGAGGGCTACGAAATCACCGAGGCGGCAAACGGAGAAGAGGGTGTCGAGCTTTGGCGCAAAATCAATCCGGATATGATTCTACTCGATGTCATGATGCCGATTATGGACGGCTGGCAGGTGTGCAAGATCATCCGCAAGGAGAGCAAGGTGCCGATTATCATCATGACCGCCAAGGGCGAAACCTTTGACAAGGTCAACGGTCTGGAAATGGGTGCAGATGATTACATCGTCAAGCCACTGGAGATGCGCGAAGTCATTGCCCGCGTGCGTGCGATTTTCCGCCGACTGGCACCGGAAGACAGCGGCAAGATCTCGTTTGATAAGCTGACGGTGGACAAGCAGGCATACGACCTGATTGTAGACGGCAAGCGCGTTGATGCACCGCCGAAGGAGATTGAACTGCTGTATTTTCTCGCATCTAACCCAAACCGCGTATTCACGCGCGCCCAGCTGCTGGATGATGTCTGGGGATTTGATTACTTTGGCGATACTCGTACCGTCGATGTCCATGTCAAGCGTCTGCGCGAAAAGCTGGAAGGCGTCAGCGACAAGTGGGATCTCAAGACCGTATGGGGCGTTGGCTATAAGTTTGAGACCAGAGACTGATGAAAAATCTGTTTATTAAGA
>NZ_JBNMHC010000111.1:0-6471 GCF_050872565.1 Butyricicoccus sp.
GATTATCAGGACTTCTGCAAGCAGTACACCGTGACCAAGAATGGTCAGTCTGTACAGGGCGGCTACAGCGAAGCAAATCTGAAGGCGTACACGGGTACCGCTGCTGTAAATGCCAATACAAACGGTCTGAAGACTGCGACCAAGACCGATGCTGGTTATACCTTCAGCGCACGCCAGACTGGTTCCGGCTCTGGTCTGTTGGATCAGGAACAGGCAAATGACGGCGCAAATGTGACCACAGAGGTAAAGACCTACAGCGGCAACTACGGTGAGTTCCTGCGTGTTGATCTGAACGGCGAGTACGGCGCACTGGGTTCTGCCATGCAGACGGTTCGTTGGACCTACTACGGCAGCGACAGCACCTACACCACGCCGGTTGCAACCTATGGCACCAAGTTCGCAGCAGATGATTGGATGCACAAGTCTATGGGCATTCAGCTGGGTCTGACCGATTCCCTGCGTTGCCAGCTGCCGGAAGGCACCGATGGCACCGGCTACTGGGCACTGACCGTTTACGGTCTGGGCACTTCGGACTACACCACTCAGTTCCAGGTAACGGCTGAAAACCTGCCGTCTACTGTCGCAGGCATCACGGACGCACAGAAGACCGAGCTGACCAACCTGATTGCAACCGCACAGGAGCTGTCCGCGAAGAACCCGTCCAACAAGGCTGCTCTGGATGAGCACATCGCAGAAGCACAGGCTATGCTGGCAAATGCTGATGCAACGGAGCCGGAAGCTGCTGAGCTGATTGCTGACTTGCAGGGCATTATCAAGGCTGCACAGGATGAGCTGGCTGCACAGCCGACGGAAAAGACCGTAGCGAAGACGGTTACCGTAAATCCGGACGCAGATGAAGACTTTAATGCGTACAGCTTGATTGTTGATGTCACCATCAAGGATGGCAAGGTTCAGTCCATCGCATTGAACAAGGACTGCACCATCAAGAAGAGCAATAAGCCGTACTCTGAGGATGCGTTCAATGGTATGAATGCAAACTTGGCTGGCAAGACGGCTGCTGAGATTGACGGCGTAGATACCGTTTCCGGTGCAACCTGCTCTTCCAATGCAATCAAGGAAGCAGCAAAGGCTGCTCTGAGCGAATAAGAACAGGAAACAACTGTTTCGTAAGTTTTTCATAAGTTCCTTTCAAGACCCCTCTGGATCGATGATCCGGAGGGGTCTCTTTCGGTGGTTGAGCAAATATGCCGAAAAATAGCGAAAGCAAGTGCTAATTTTTTACATGGGAAGAATTGACGAGACATAGCGAATATGATATGCTAAATATAGATTAGTTTCTACTAACAAAGAAAACGAAATTGAGGCACAATTGGGCGTTTGCTATGTGGCAAACGGCTTTTTCCTGCCCACAGCTTCCATTGACAATCGGATGCCTATGCGGTATACTGAGGTAATTTGGAGCCGGAATTGAAGGCTTGCGTGGGAAGCGTATCCTGCGCAATTTCTTTTTCTGTTCCTATTAGTTTCTACTAACCATACTAGACGTTGGGAGTTGTACTATGAAGCTGAAAAAACAAGACATTGTATTGCTGGCGGTCATGCTGGCGGGCGTGCTCTTGCTCGGCGCATTTCTGATGTTGACGCGAAAGAGCGGCGCAGAGGTCATCGTGAAGGTGGCGGGCAAGCAAGTGACGACATTTTCCATGAATAAAAATACAAAATATACGATTCATGGCGTAAATGGCGGCACAAATGAGCTAATCATTGAGGATGGTCAGGTTTGGCTGGAAGAGGCGAGCTGCCCGGACAAGCTGTGCGTGCATCAGGGTAAGATGCAATACTCTGGCCAGAGCATCATTTGCCTGCCGAACAAAGTGAGCGTCACCATTCAGGACGAAAATGACACAAACGGCGTAGACGTTGTGGCACAGTGAGGGACAGAGCATGAGACAGACAAAACGATTGGCATTGTATGGAATGCTTGCTGCACTGGCACTGGTGCTCAGTTATATCGAAGCGATGGTTCCGGCGTTTTTTGCCGTGCCAGGCATGAAGCTCGGTCTGACCAACTTGGTGGTACTCGTTGCGCTGTACCGTATGGGATCCAAACCGGCAGTGGTCATTAACTTTGTACGCATTGGATTGACCGCTATGCTGTTCGGTACCGTGGTTAGCCTGTGGTATTCTCTGGCGGGCGGCCTTTTATCCGGAGCAGTGATGATTTTGCTCAAAAAGACCGGAAAATTTCAGCCGGTGACGGTCAGTGTGGCAGGCGGTGTTATGCACAATGTCGGCCAGATTTTGGTCGCTATGGCGATCATGCAGACCAGCGCCATTGCCTGGTATTTGCTGGTGCTGTGGGTTTCCGGTATCGTTGCCGGTGCAGTCATTGGCTTGCTGGGCAGTTGGATGCTCAAGCGTCTGCCGGAAGTACACGAAGTTTAAATTTTCTTTGCGAGGAAGGAACACAATGAAATATCCATGGAAAGTTATGCTGGCATCCGCTGTTGTGGCGAGTATGCTGTTGACCGGATGTAGTTCGACATCCAATACCAATCATACAAATAATACGGGCAGTGCAGCAACGGCACAGACCAATAGCACGACAAGCAGCTCGACCGAACCAGTCAGCCAAGAAATTTTTGCGATGGATACCTATATGACGGTTACGGCATATGGCGACAACGCACAGAAGGGCGTGAGTGATGCCATTGCAGAAATCGAACGCTTGGATAACCTGCTGTCTATCGGCAAAGAAGACAGTGAAATCTCCAAGCTCAATCGCAGTGGTTCGGCGGCATTGTCCGACGATACGGCGGTCATGGTCACAAAGGCACTGGAACTGTACAAGAGCACCGGCGGTGCGTTTGACATCACGGTTCTGCCGCTCATGGAGCTGTGGGGCTTTACGACAGAGGACTATTATGTGCCGACGGATGCGGAAATTGCATCTACGTTACAGCGTGTCGGTGCAGATAAGCTGACATGGGACGAAAAGGCCAAGACGCTGACGCTGGGAGACAATCAGGAAATTGACTTGGGCGGTATTGCCAAGGGCTTTACGTCCAGCCGAATTATGGAAATCTTCAAAAAAGATGGTGTGACCTGCGGCATGGTGTCGCTGGGCGGCAATGTGCATCTGCTGGGCACCAAGCAGGACGGCAGCGAGTGGCGCGTTGGCATTCAGGATCCAGATAACACCGATGATATGCTTGGCGTGCTGGAAGCGGATGACTGCGCAGTTATCACATCCGGCGCGTATGAGCGCAATTTTGAAAAAGATGGTGTGACCTATCATCACATCATTGATCCGGCAACCGGCAAGCCGTCCAACAGCGGTCTGACCTCTGTGACTATTGTCAGCAAGGACGGCACGCTGGCAGATGGTCTGTCCACTTCGCTGTTTGTCATGGGAAAAGACAAGGCCATTGCGTACTGGAAACAGCACGCAGATGAATTTGACACGATTTTAGTCGATGCGGATCGAAATGTATACATCACAGAAGGCATTGCAGACGGCTTCACGCCGGACAGTGTTTCTGCCGATCAGGTACAGACGATTCAGAAATAAAAGCAAAGCATACATTCGTTTTACAACGCAAGGAGGCAAAAAATGCGTATCTTTTACAATCAATCCGTGGATGCCATTGCCCGCCGACTGGTACCGGGCATTGCTGTTGCGGCGCTGGCAGCGTGGGGCGTTGCCTCCGGCGGCGCTGTGCTGGAAGAGATTCCGGAGCTGGCTTCTCCGACTGCACAGGCTGCCAATGTAGGATCTGGCTCTGGTTCTGCCGTTGGGGCGGCAGCGGATGCTGGTTCTTGGCAGGATGGCACATGGACAGGTACCGCGCAGGGATATGGCGGCGATGTTACCGTCAGTGTGACGATTGCCAATAAGAAAATCACTGCCATTGAGGTGGTATCTGCTTCTGCGGAAACACCGTCGTTCTTCTCCAAGGCAAAGGCGATTATTCCAAAGATTATTGAGGCGCAGAATCCGGATGTCGATGTTGTCTCCGGTGCGACCTATTCTTCCAACGGCATCATCAATGCAGTAAAGAACGCGTTGACCAAAGCATCCGGCGGCACAGTCACGGAGACTTCCAATGGCGGCGGTGCAGCAGCAAACAATACGGCGGCAGGAAGCACTTCTTCCGATGCATTTCAGGATGGCTCGTATAAAGACGGTACCTATACCGGTACGGCGGCAGGCTTTCGCGGCAATATTACCGTCAGCGTGACGATTGCAGGCGGTAAGATCTCTACGATTAGTGTCGTTTCCGCACCGGGCAACGATGAACCGTACCTGAGCAAAGCAAAGACCTTGATTGCTAAAGTCATTGCCAAGCAGAGCCCAAACGGTGTCGACACCGTATCTGGTGCGACATATTCGTCCAATGGCATTTTGAATGCCATCAAGCAGGCGCTGACCAAGGCGGCAGGCGGTACCGTGTCTGAGACACCGAGCAGCAGCGGCGGCACAACAACTGGCGGCGATTCCTCGCCGAGCAAGCTGGACAAAGATACCTATACCGGCAGCTATAAGGACGGTACATATACCGGCACAGGCAAGGGATTTAAGGGTACCGTGACCGCAAATGTGACGATTTCCGGCGGAAAAATCACAAAAATTGATGTATCCGGCAGCGATGATGCGGCATATTTCGGCAAGGCAAAGAACGGTATCATCAATAAGATGATTTCCAGCCAGTCCACCAATGTGGATACGGTATCCGGCGCGACCTACTCGTCCAACGGCATCATCACGGCGGTGAGAAATGCACTGAAGAAGGCACAGACCACCGGCGGCACAACAACTGACGATGATACCGATAAGACGCCGACCGAAAAGACCTATACTGATACCGCGACAGAGTTCTATGGCATTGGCTATGGCTATCGCAATGGCCGCATTGTGCTCAAGGTCACTGCTTCTGGCGGAGACTTAAAGAGCATTGATGTCATAGAAAAGAACGATCAGGACGATGACTATTTCAACGATGCGGTGGAAATCATTGAAAAGGTCAAGAATGGCAAGAATATCAACGTTGTAGACACCGTATCCGGCGCAACTTACTCGTCAAAGGGTATTTTGACGGCACTGACCGAAGCACTCAATAAGGCAGTGATTGCAGGACAGTACACCCCGCCGAAGGAGACTCCGGAAACACCAGAACCGACGCCGACACCGGAGCCGGAAGGAAGCACGTACACGGAAACGGTTACGGTCAATCCGGATGAAGATGAAGACTTTGATGCGTATGCCTTGCTCGTTGATGTCACCGTGCAGGATGGCAAGGTGACAAATGTGGCACTCAATGCATCGAATACCTTTGGAGACAATAAGTCGAATAAGAGATATTCGGATAAGGCGGCAAAGATGGAATTGACCGGCAAGACGGCAGCAGACATTGATGGCGTAGATACGATTTCTGGCGCTACTTGTTCGTCCAAAGCAATAAAAGAAGCAGTGAAGCAGGCATTGACAAAGGCGGAGGGCTAATTATTTGAAACATCTCGATTTTTGGTCAAGACTGGGCAGTCTTGCGCTGGCAGTTGTTGCTCTGTGTATTTATCAAGCACATGCGCTGCAGTGGCAGGCTGAGGAAGAAGAAAATAAACAGCAGCTTGCCGAGGTACAGGCGCAGAATGCAGCCGCCGAGGGCGGTTCTGTCAGCTATGTAGATGGCACGTATACCGGCAGCGGAGAGGGCTTCGGTGGAACGGTGTCTGTCAGCGTGACAGTATCCGGCGGCAAAATTACCGCAATTGACATTACCGATGCGGCAAATGAAGATGCGGCATATCTGGACAAGGCAAAGGGTATCATTGACAGCATGATTTCTGCCAATTCGCCGGAAGTAGATACGATCAGCGGCGCGACCTTCTCCTCAACAGGCATTAAAACGGCAGTAGAACAGGCATTGGAGGACGCGGCATAATGGAAACGCAAACACCACAAAAAACGGCTGCAAAGAAAAAGCCAGTCAATCCGATGCAGCGCGTCAAGCTGCGTCGCCGCGTGCGCGCTGTGATTCAGCTGATTTTCTTCCTGCTGGCACCGTCTGTATACACATCCTGCTTTTCCGGAATCAAGGAAATGGCAACGGCAATTGGTGCAAAAGACCCGATTTCCTATAGCTCTTTCTTTACGACACTGATTGTGCTGTGCATGTATACGATTATTTTCGGCAGATTTTTCTGCGGATATGCCTGTGCATTCGGTGCGTTTGGCGATGCCGTGTATGAGCTGTCTCAGTTCATTCAGAAAAAGGCAAAAAAAAAGCTGCCAAAGATTCCAGATCATCTGACCGGCTATTTGCAGAAAATCAAGTATTTACTTTTGCTCGCTATCATCATTTTGTGTGCAGCGGGCGTCTATGATAAGCTGCCGGGATGGAGCCCGTGGGATGTGTTCTCGATGCTCACAGCACCGCGTGCGATTCCGGCGGGATATGTGATTGCTATCGTCCTTCTGCTCGCTATTATTGTTGGCATGGCACTGAAAGA
>NZ_JBNMHC010000112.1:0-6464 GCF_050872565.1 Butyricicoccus sp.
GACGCGCCAGCTGTCGCAGACCATTGGTCAGGCGTCCATGCAGGTGTCTATGATTGCTATGGGTCTGGCGGGCGCAGGCCGCGTCTTTGAACTGATTGATCAGGTATCCGAAGAAGATGACGGCTATGTGCATCTGGTCAATGCAAAGAAGGATGAAGACGGCAATATCGTCGAGTGCGACAAGCCGACGGGCATGTGGGCTTGGAAGCATCCGCACAGCGCAGACGGCACCGTATCGTATCGAGAGCTGAAGGGCGATGTTCGTCTGGAGAATGTCAACTTCGGCTACACGCCGGATAAGACGGTACTGCATGATGTCTCTCTGTATGCCAAGCCGGGACAGAAAATCGCATTTGTCGGTGCAACTGGTGCCGGTAAAACGACGATTACCAATCTGATTAACCGGTTTTATGATATTCAAGACGGTAAAATTCGGTATGACGGCATCAATGTAGAAAAAATCTGTAAGCCGGATCTGCGCCGTTCCCTTGGCATTGTCTTGCAGGATGTCAATCTGTTCACAGGAACGGTCATGGATAATATTCGGTATGGCAGACTGGATGCGACCGATGAAGAGTGTATCGCAGCCGCTAAGCTGGCAAATGCAGACAGCTTCATTTCTCGTCTGCCAGATGGTTATCAGACGATGCTGACGGGCAATGGTTCAAATCTCTCGCAGGGTCAGCGTCAGCTGTTGTCGATTGCGCGTGCTGCTGTGGCAGATCCTCCGGTTATGATTTTGGATGAGGCAACTTCGTCGATTGATACACGAACCGAAGCCTTGGTGCAGGCTGGCATGGATAACCTGATGAAGGGCAGAACGGTATTTGTCATTGCACACCGTCTGTCTACGGTACGCAACAGTGAGGCAATCATGGTACTGGATCACGGTAGAATTATCGAGCGCGGCACCCATGACCAGCTCATTGAGCAGAAGGGCGTATACTATCAGCTGTACACCGGCGCATTTGAGTTGGAGTAAATCAAAAACAGACCGCGTGAGCGGTCTGTTTTCGTTTATGCAGAGATAGAGAATTGCATCAGTCAGCAGTCATCAAATCCATGATGAAAGAGAAAATTGTGACGCCTTCGGCTCTGGTCAGATTGTTTTTTGGCTGGAAACTGCCGTTTGGATAGCCAGAGATAAGACGCGTAGCTGTTGCGCGGCATACAGCATCTCGTGCCCAATTGGAAATCGTGTTCTTGTCGGTATAGGTCACATCTGCCCAATCCATGGATTTCATGTCAATTTCTTTCTGATCCAAATAGTGAGCAATCATGGTAACAAATTCTTCGCGCGTTACACCGCGATTTGGTTCAAACTTGGAATTGCCAACGCCGGAAACCAGATTGTTTGCTTGTGCCCATGCGATGGCCGGCGTATACCACTTGCCATCAGGAACATCGGTAAAATTCGCATGAGTATATTCGCTTAGATCTGCATTGTCTAGCTTGGCAATAATCTGTGTAGCCATAGCACGGGTCATCGTAACATTGCCGTCGAAACGGTGAGGAGCAGTGCCGGATACCAATCCAGCGGTTGCGGCCTTCATGGCAGAGGTAAGATACCACGACTCGTCCAAAATGTCATAGAACAGATCATCGACAAACATCGCATAAACAGTTGTTGCGCCAGTAACAGGGAATGAATAAGAAGTATCTGTGCTCAATAATGTACCATTGCTGTCGAACCAGCCTTCAAATGTCTTGTCTGCGATTGGTTCAGCGGTTAATGTGACATTGGTGCCAATATCATATTTGCCAGAACCGGAAACGCTGCCAGAGCGGGAAGCAATACCCGTTACTGGAACGAGTTTTTCACGGTGAGCACTGACAGACAAAAAGCCTGCATCGCGCTTGTCATTTATGGAAGTTTCTTCTGTATAGCGGAAGTAATTAGAATCTCCAGAGGTGACACCGAAATAACGGGAATAGTTGATGGTTCCTTTGCCATCATTGGTCATACGGTATTCACGCTGTGGATCAAAAATATAGTATTTGCCATTCAAAACGACTTCTGTCCAGCCATGATGACCATGTGCTGTGCTGCTGAATCCGAGAGATTCTTCAAACTTGAAGTCGCCGGTATGTACGTATGCGTCGATACCGATATACCGTACCATGACGGCAAATACAGCGCCCCAATCATAGCACACACCCTTGTGCTTGCTCATCGTATAATAGGTTCGAGCAATCACATCTTCCGGAAAGGCCTTTTGTAAGCCATCTTCATAGTCATTGTACGGATACTTTTCCTTAAAGCCATCGTATCCTGAATTCTTTGCCGTATATCCAGCCCAAGAGTAGTCGATATTTTGGATGGTCCATGCGTAGCAAGCCTTTACTTTTTCCGCTGTAGACTTGTTGGCATAAGGAGCAAGTACAGAGTCCAAGAGCTTGTCCAGAGCAGCGTATCCGGTTTTTTGCGGATGCAGCGTCTGACTGTTCAACAGAGAGATGATCTGTGAATCGGAGACATTCTTTTCGACAATCATTGCAGATTTGTCATCGACAGCGATTGTCGGATCATCAACCGCCTGTGCATATGCCGTAACACATGGCGTGAAGCACAGAACAAGAGCCAGCATAAAGCCGATCAGTCGCATACTTTTGTGAGTTTTCATCAATACTCCTCCTTTTTCATGTGCGGTTATTGTTTATTATATCATATAGCGAATCGAAATTGCAATCGATTTTGTACAAAATTATTTCTATGATTCTCTTGACTTAAAGTTAACTTCAGGGTGTATGCTAGAGACAACAAGAAATCCAATAGGAGGAATTTATCATGTTCAACGAAGTATACACCCTGACAGACGGTACCCACATCCCGAAGCTGGGACTCGGTACATGGTTTATTGACGATGACAAGGCAGTACAGGCCGTGCGTGAGGCAGTCAAGCTGGGCTATCGCCTAATTGATACCGCACAGGCTTATGGCAATGAGCGCGGCGTAGGAGAAGGCGTGCGCACCTGCGGCATTCCGCGAGAGCAGCTGTTTGTTGCAAGCAAGGTTGCCGCAGAAAACAAGACGTATGAGAGCGCCATGGCTTCTATTGATGAAACACTGAAAAAGATGGGCTTGGACTATCTGGACCAGATGATTATTCACAGCCCGCAGCCGTGGGCAGAATTCCGCGTAGAAAAGCGGTATTTTGAAGAAAACAAGCAGGTTTGGCGCGCATTGGAAGACGCACAGGCAGCAGGAAAAGTCAAAGTCATTGGTGTGTCCAATTTCTTGCAGGATGATTTGGAGAATATTTTGGCTGATTGCCGCGTTAAGCCGATGGTTAATCAGATTTTGCTGCACATCAGCAATACAAACAGCGAACTGCTGACGTTCTGTGAACAGCAGGGTATTCAGGTCGAGGCATATTCACCGATTGCACATGGCGAAGCACTCAAAAATCCGGCAATTGTCGAGATGGCGCAGAAATACCATGTTTCTGTCGCACAGCTGTGTATTCGCTATGTCATCCAGCTCGGCACAGTAGCACTGCCAAAGACGGCTGATCCGGCACATATGGCAGATAATGCCTCGGTAGATTTTGAGATCTCTGCACAGGATATGCAGCAACTCGTACAGATGCAGACGATTCAGAGCTATGGCGAATTTGACGTATTTCCGGTATTTGGAAAGGGTGTTTAAGAGAAAATGAAAACACTGGTAGCCTTTTATTCTCGCGCAGATGAGAATTATTTCGGTGGAACCTATCGCTATATTTCGGTCGGCAATACACAGCGCGTGGCACAGGTTATCGCGCAGGAAACCGGCGCAGATCTGTTTTCTATTCAGCAGGTACAGCCGTATGCGGCGGAATATCAGACCTGCGTCGCACAAGCAAGAGAGGATTTTTACAATAAAGCTCGGCCTGCTGTGAAAAATTTGCCGGAAAGTTTGGATGATTACGAAGAAATCTACTTGGGTTATCCGAATTACTGCGGCGATATGCCGATGGCGGTATATACATTTTTGGAAGCCTTTTCGTGGAAAGGAAAGACAATTCATCCGTTCTGTACCCATGAGGGAAGCGGATTGTCTGACACGGAGCGCAGCATTCAGCGCACCTGCTCCGGCGCAACGGTAACAAAGGGACTGGCAGTACACGGCAGTCATGTAGACAGCGCACAGCACGCGATTCAGACATGGATAGGAGGAAAATAACCGTGAGAAATAGAGACGTAATGATTGTCACTGGCGCGGGACAAATTGGCATGGCAATTGCCCGACGCGTTGGATATGGCATGAAGGTTGTTTTGGGTGATAAGTCGCTGGAGCACGCGAAAGCTATCGCAGAAACAATGAATCAGGCAGGATTTGACGTTGTTCCTGTGGAAATGGATTTGTCCAGCCGCGATTCGATTTGTCGCTTGATTGCACAGGCGCAAACATACGGAGAGATTACCAAACTGGTAAATGCTGCCGGTGTCTCGCCGAGCCAAGCACCGATTGAAGCCATTCTGCGTGTGGATTTATACGGTACAGCTGTACTGCTGGAGGAAGTCGGCAAAGTAATTCGCGCAGGCGGCGCTGGCGTGACCATTTCCAGCCAGTCAGGCTGGAGAATGCCCGCGTTGACACCGGAGCAAGATGAACTATTAGCGACAACACCGACTGAGCAGTTGCTGGAGCTGGATATGCTTCAACCTGAGAATATTCAGGACACGCTGCACGCGTATCAAATTGCTAAGCGATGCAATGAAAAGCGCGTCATGGCGCAGTCGGTCACATGGGGTGAGCGCGGTGCTCGGCTCAACGCCATTGCACCGGGCATCATTGTGACGCCGTTGGCGATCGACGAGTTCAACGGCCCGCGCGGCGCATTTTATAAAAATATGTTTGCCAAATGCCCAGCTGGTCGCCCGGGTACAGCGGACGAAGTTGCCAATGTAGCAGAGCTGCTGCTCGGTGAAAAGGGCGCATTCATTACCGGCTCGACATTCTTGATGGATGGCGGTGCAACAGCAAGTTATTTCTATGGACCGTTGAAACCGTAAGTTTCTATATGAAAAAAGACCTCATCCGATTACGTATCAGATGAGGTCTTTTGCGTCAAAATACGTTATTTACTCGTGCGAGCGCGGATAAATGCGAGCAACTGCTGTGCCGTTCCGTTGGGACCTAGCACACTGCTGTCGATGGACAGATGATAGCTGTTAGAATCGCCCCATGTGTTGTCCGAGCGTTCGGAGTAATACGATGCACGCTTCTTGTCCATTTGCTTAATCATGTTCTTGGCTTTGCCTTCCGTCAAGTCGTATTGATTCATGATGCGCTGAATACGCCAATCTAATGGCGCATGGATGAAAAAGCTGACACGATTCGGAAAATCAGAGAAGACGGCATCTGCGGCGCGTCCGATGAAAATACAAGGACCTTCCTTCGCCAGATTACGCATGGTTTCCTCTTCCGCCATAGAGATTTGCTGCTCAAAAGACAGGCCATTCTGTCCCAATGTATACATATTTGCGGCAAGAGAGAACAAAAAGCTGTTGGTCAGGGAAGAACCGCTGTCGCTCATCACCTTGGTGTACATGCCATAGTCTTTGGCTGCCTGCGCAATATCGTCTTTATCGAATAGCGGCATATGCAGCTCCTTGGCGAGAATTTCGGCAATCTGATGACCGCTGCTGCCAAACTGGCGGCTAACTGTAATAAGCAATTGGTTATTCATAACAACGCCTCCTTTGCTCTATTATACAACAATTGGAGGATGTGTTCAATTTATTTTGCGGAAAAAGGCGATTCTATAAAAAAACCTTTTCTGACACGGGAATTGATGCTATAATAACAATATATAAGATTTTCAGGTAAGGATGTTTCCATCATGAAAAATGTCATGATTCGCCCCGCGACACGCGCAGATGCACAAGAGATGCTGGCATTGTATGCGCCGTATGTACTGCATACGACCGTCACCAGCGAATATGAACCGCCTAGCTTGGAGGAGTTTACCAGCCGCATTGAGACGTATACCGCCAAGACACCGTGGTTATGTTGCGTCATAGATGGACAAATCGTCGGATATGGATATGCATCACCGCATCGGAAGCGTGCTGCCTATCAGTGGTCGTGTGAGACGTCTATTTATACCAAGATGGGATTTCATCGCCGCGGCATTGCAACCGCGCTGTATTCGGCACTGTTCGATCTGCTGGCATATCAGGGATACTATAGCATCTATGTCGGCGTGACTTGCCCTAATCCGCGTAGCATGGCGTTTCATATGTCGATGGGCTTTGAGCGCATGGGTGCGTATCACAACAGCATGTACAAATTTGGAAAATGGCGCGATGTCATTTGGATGGGCAAGGCCTTGCGACACTATGAAGGAGAGCCGAAGCCTACGCTTCTCTATCCCGACATTCAAGACCAAGCCTATTGTCAACAAGTATTGGCGCAAGCAGCACAGCTTGTGCATGAGCCGCGGGCAGTAAACCATCGCCATGCGTGAACCGTTATA
>NZ_JBNMHC010000113.1:0-6432 GCF_050872565.1 Butyricicoccus sp.
CCGACGCGGCTGCATCTCCCTATGCGTGAACAGTGTCTATATCTGCTTAGAAAATGACATTTTCTACATATCGCTCGATAATCTTTACATAGCCTGCCATCTGATCCGGTGTCGGACTTTTGATGTCCGGCAGCTGATAGGTTCTGCCCAGCTTGTCATAGGTTGCTGTTCCGAGCTTATGGTACGGCAGCAGCTGCACATAGCTGAGCTTTTTCAGCTTGGTGCAGAACTCGCCGATCTTACATAGCTCTTCTTCCGAATCATTGAGTCCCGGAATAATCGGTGTTCTGACAACGAGCTGGAATTTGTCCTCTAACTCGTTGGTCGCCAGCAGGTTCTGTTTGATTAACTCATTGTCCACGCCGGTGTATTTTTTATGTAAGTCATTCGAGAAAAACTTCATATCGACAAACGCCAAATTGACATACAGCAGAATGCTCTTTACGGTCTCCCACGGCGCGAAAAACGAGGTTTCAATCGCCGTGTGCATACATTCTGCGCGGCAGTTGCGAAGAACTGCCCGCGCGAAGTCCGGCTGTGCCAGAATCTCGCCGCCGGACAACGTAATGCCGCCGGTAGAGATAAAGAAGAACAGGGAATCCTTGCGCAGCTCCCGCATGACGTCCTGTACGGTCATCACCTTGCCATACGAATAGGTATCGCTCGTCTCAATCTCGAATTTCTGGCTCTCCGGTGTGGAACACCACTGGCACCGCAATGGGCATCCCTTCAAAAACAATACGGTACGAAGTCCCGGGCCGTCATGAACGGACGACCGCTCAATACGTAACACGGTGCCTTTTCTGTCTGCATCGTAAATGGTTGGAACGCTCATTGCGTGTGCCTCCTTGTGGTTTTTTCTTCTCTAATTTACGTTATCTGCGCTTAACAGCCACAGCCGCCAGCCCAGTTATTGATTTCGGTACGTCCGATGATCTCGTCCTGTGTCTCCTTGGACAGCTCTACGAAGAATGCCGTGTAGCCTGCTACGCGGATGAGCAGATCTCTGTGCTCCTTCGGATGTACCTGTGCGTCTACCAGCGTGTCGCGGTCAACGCAGTTGATCTGTGCATGGTATACATCCAACATGCTCATGGTCTTAATCATGTTCATGCCGTGTGCGATGCCGTTTTCGCCCTTGAGCATTTCCGGCTCAAACTTCATGTTGAGCTGTGTGCCCTGCGTGTAACGTGCGTGCGGAATATGGGAAACCGACTTGAGCAGTGCGGTCGGGCCATTGACGTCCGTGCCGCCGGTTGCGCCGATGCCGTCTGTCAGCGGGGTGGTTGCCTTACGGCCGGATGGCAGAGCGCCTACCCACTGACCAATCGGGGTGTTGCCGGATACCGGCAGCATACCGCAGGTCATCTTGCCAAATGCGGTCTCATAGGTCTCAAACTGATCGACAACGTGAGAGAAGATCTCGCCGACGCAGAAGTCTGCGCGCTCATCATCGTTGCCGTACTTCGGTGCATCGAGGCACATCTTCTGGATGTCTTCATAGCCGACGAAGTCAGCGTCCAGAGCCTTCACCAGCTCATCCATCGTGCACTTCTTTTCATCATATACCAGATACTTGACAGCAGCGACAGAGTTGACAATATCTGCCTGGCCTACGGTGATAACGCCGCCGCCAACGGAATACTTTGCGCCGCCCGGCTGGCTGTAGTCCTTGCCAGCTTCCATCGTGTGCGGGAAGCCCATAGACAGAACCGGAACCGGACGATAGTTCATAGACAGGTAATCGAGCAGCTGGTTGCCGGAGGTGATAACGTCTACAGCATAGTCAATGTGCTTCATGACTGCCTGGAAGAAGTCATCAAAGGTCTTGAATTCACGCGGGTCGCCGGTGTGAACGGATACCTGCTCGCCGGTGATGCGGCTCTTGCCGTCATTCAGTGCGAACTCTACCATGGCGCCCATGTTAATGTCGGCAATATCGGTGTACTCCTTGAGCTTACCGGATACGTTGGTCTCTACGCAGCCGCACGGGTTCCAGTCCCAAGCCTCGGAGAGCGGAATGCCCTTGTTCAGAATCATGCGGATGCCCACATCGTTGGAGTAGATAGCCGGCATGGTCAGACCCATCGAGATGGATTCTACTGCCTTATGCAGCAGAGCGTCCGGGTTCTTTGCCATGCTGTAGGTAACAGCGAGGTTCGGCTCCTTGAACTTAACGTCCATCGTTGCCTGAATCATCATATAAGACAGCTCGTTGGTTGCGTCATCGCCGTACTCATTGATGCCGCCGCAGCTGGTCTGTACGGTAATGCAGTAGCCTGCTGCATACTGTGCGGTTACTTCGTCCTGGAATAGGGACATTTCTGCGATCTTGATCCACAGGCAATCGAACAGCTCCTGTGCGTCATCGTCTGTGATGATGCCGGCTTCCTTATCTGCCTTGTAATACGGATAGAAGTACTGGTCCAGACGACCGATATTATAAGAGGATGCATTCTGCTCCATGAAACATGCATATTCATAGGTCAGCAGCGACTGCATAGCTTCATACAGGTTGCGTGCCGGGAACTCCGGAACGTGACGGTTGACTTCTGCAATCTTGAGCAGTTCTGCCTTGCGCTTTTCATCGGTGCAGGAAGCTGCCTGTTGCTCAGCCAGATCTGCATGGCGATGTGCCAAATGAATCACAGCGTCAGCGGCAATAATCTCGGAGCGATAAAAGAAGCTCTTTTCCAGATCGCCCGGTACGGAGTCGTCCAGTGCTGCGAGCTTTTCCTTTGCCTCATCGCGGATTGCGCCGATGCCCTTGTTCAGGATCATGCGCCAATCTACTGTGGTCTCGCCGTAGCCGCGAACCGCCTTGCGGTCAATAAAGATCGCGCCGTTGTCCTTCATGGTCTGCATGTCCTTCGGCGTCATCTTCTTCCAGCGGTCGAGCAGGCACTTATTCTTCCAGTAATCCTTGACCTCTTCGGTGTAGATCTTCTTGCCTTCTTCGCTCAGATAGAACGGGTCAAACTTACGGGTGGAGATCGTGTCCAGCTCGTCTGCGATAATACCGGCGGAGCTGTCTGCACACAGAATGCCAGCGCGTGGCTTGAAGCCTACGCCGCCGACGAGAAGCTCGTTATCCTGAATATATACGTTTTTCTTTTCACAGATGTGGCGGTAGCCGATTGCCTTCTGGATGATCCACGGCTCGCCTTCCGATTCCTTAAAGCCTTCGGTCAGATACTTGGCATTGTATACGTCCATGTCAACGCGGGTTGCCAGATACTGCTGACGCAGCGCTTCGATTCTCTTCATGTATTCCTTAGCCATAAAAAGTTCCTCCTTCGATTTTCTTCTCTGCTTTTCTTTGTCGTATCTCTTTACTGATATACATGCAAATCCCATGCCAATTCGAGAAATTGCACACAAAAACTTGGTTTTTCGTGATTTTCTCCAATAAATCTCATTGGTTTTTATGCAACTTCACCGCAAATTTCCGTTTTTGCAGGCATTTTCTATTGAATCCCTCTAATCAACATGTGCATGAATTTTGCAGGTTCTCATATCAGTCTGTCAAATTTTCATCGACAAATTTATGCAACCTGTCAAGAGATTCCATATTTTTTGTATAAAATAACCAACTTTCAGCAAAACTCCTCAGCACTTTACCCGCAAAATTCTAACCGCAAAATATTTTGCATCCACTGCAAGTTTTTTTGCACACAGAATCCTTCGTCCTTTTCCGCCGCCGCTCTCCGCCAGAAAAGTATCTGCGGAATGCAAAGGGTGTTACATTCCGCAGGGATACTTGAGATAGGTGGTTTTAAATTTAGAACGATACCATGGCAGCAAACCCGCCGATGTGCTTGCCAAATATCTAGTTTGGTTTCAATTGATGCGTTACGAACAAAATTTGTTTCTTGTTTCAGATAAAGTATCTTTGGTTTTGGTGAAAGTTGGTTTGTTTTGCAGGCATCCGAACAGCACACGCTGTCCGGATGCCAAAATTTCTATGCAGAGAATCGACAGTCGATTATGCCTTCGGGGTGTAGGTGCCCTCACGCAGGTAAGCCTGCAGCTGATCGTGGGTCATGTGATCGATGTCGAGGTACTCCAGCGTCCACTTGGAATCGCCAGCCAGATCGCGCTTGAGCATGGTGGATGCCAGCAGGATCATGGAGTCGATGATCGGAGTCGGAACGTCGTACTTCTTGCCGAGCTGGCTCATCAGGTAGCAGCCAACCGGAACGTCCTCGGTGATGTAACGGTTTTCCAGATCGAACGGACCGTCGCCCCAGAAGTTCTGGTAGTTCTCTTCGTACGGTACTGCGAAGTCCGGACCCATGTATTCCTTGCCGTACATGGTGGTACGGGAGAAGAAGTCCTCATAGTTTACGGTGCACAGACCAACGTCCATAGCCTTAGCCAGTGCCTTCTCTTCCTCCCAGAACTTAGCCTGAACCTCAGCGATTGCCGGGCAAGCGCCGAATGCGTACAGGGAGTAATTTGCCTTGTTCTGACCCAGAACGGTGTCAAAGTTCTGCATGGTGGAAACTGCCAGGATGGTGCCCGGAACGTGGATAACCGGGTTTACGTTGGACAGGTTGATGTCGAGTACGGTGTTGCCTTCTACGAAGCCGTGGTGGAACTCTTCACCCTTCTTGGAGATGGTAACCTCGCCCTCAGCGTCAATGATTGCGCCGAATGCCGGAATGTAGTAAGCGGAAGCCATGAATCTGTCGTTGTCCTTCATCGGCAGAGCGCAGCCACGGATGGTGGTGATACGGTCCTCTACCTTGCATTCGTTGGTGACAACGCCGCCGCGGCGTACCACGCGGATGCCGTACGGAGCAGTGTACCATGCGCCGACAACAACGTCCTTGGTGCAGCCCATCTCACGCATCAGCTTGCGGAATACGAAGGTGCCGCAGTTATCCGGCAGGATGTGAATGACCTGACCGTCTTCCAGCAGCGGAATCAGCTCACGGAAGATTGCCTCATGGCCCAGAGCTACAGCAGCAACGATGATGATGCCTGCGCCCTTTACTGCCTTTGCCAGATCGTCGGTAGCCAGAGCAACGTGTGCGATGCCTCTGCGCTGATAACCGAAGAAGCTGAACTGGTTGCCGCTCAGGGTGATACCGGTCTTTTCAATGTTGAGGAAATTGGTCTTAGCAAATCTCGGCTGATCCCACAGGCGAACTTCCTTGCCTGCCAGTGCACAGTCTGCAGCCATCGTCTTGCCTACAGCGCCGCCGCCCAGAACCGCGATCGGCATGTCCTTCAGATAACTCATATCCATTGTTAGTTCCTCCTTCAAATTGCAGCCGGATGTTCCGGCTTCTCTACAACAATACAATGTTTGCAATGATCGGGTGCGCTCTCTTTCGTTGACCCTTGGTCATTGACCTGAGGTCATTATACTTTCGAGTCGGGCAATTGTAAAGACGTAAATTCCCACAAAAAAAGCCATGCATTCTTGTGCATATCAACAAATACACTTCGAAAGATTCGGTTTTCCCCGTATAAAACAGCAAAAAACAGCCTTCCAACACGGATTTTGGTTCCGTATCGGAAGGCTGTTCCATTTCTCAGGTATTATTTGCCGTTTGCGTCGCACACCATGCCCTTGGCGGTAATGCGGATGGCATTGACCATCATTTCGGCGAGACTGCGGTCTCGATCATCAAAGCACCAGAGCACTTCAATGCCGATCATGGTAGACAGCAGAATCTTGACATAGCTGTCGCTGTCGGTCTCCGCATCCAGCACGCCCTCTTGCTTGCCGTGCTCGACAATCTGGTACAGACACTTGTACAGCTCGCGGTCTTTGTTATAGAACAAATTTTCATCTGTGTTGAAGTAATTGGAGATAATCGCGCGGATGATGCCCTTGCCGCGTTTCTCATACTCTTCATAGCAGCATCCCACGAAGCACGGAAGCGTATCGAGAAAACTGCGGTTCTGCACCTTCTGGTACGCCTCTTTGTACAGCTTGTCCGAGCGCTCGAAGGTATAGAACACCAACGCTTCCTTGGACTCAAAGTGTGTATAGAATGAGCCCTTTGCCACATTGGCAGCGGTTGTGATGTCCTCAATATTGACGTTGTTAAAGCCTTTTTTATTGATTTCTTCTATCGCTGCTTTGTAGATTTTGTTTTTGGTCTCCATCGCCTGCAACTGCCGTTTGGTCGGCTTTACTGCAACGGTCTTTGCTGCCCGCACCGATTTCTTTTTCCCCGTTTCTGCCTTACCTTTCAAACGTATCACCTCTTCTCTTTTATGTCAAAATGTAACATTTCCATCTGTTCTAAATAGTATTACCAATATACACCCTGTTCTGAGCGCTGTCAACTAGGTTTTTCTCTTCCGCCGTTGTCTCCGCGCGTGAATTATGCATCTTGCACAACAAACAGAAAAATATTTTGTCTGTTTTAGAGAAAAGACCGTTTGTGCATTGACATTGACGGGGCAAGTCAG